>JBBSEL010000523.1:0-4175 GCA_038239755.1 Chloroflexia bacterium
CATCGATGGGTGGACGATCCAGAGGAGATTGAAGATGCAACAGGTACGGGGTGAACACAGGGCGCGGTACCGCCTATACTGGCTGCTCGGCGGGCTGATCCTCCTCACCCTGCTAATCGGGCCGCGAATTCTGCTGGCGGCGGGGCCGGTCCCGGTGCCGATCACCGCTACCGCTACTGTGGACTTTACAGCCACGGTCACCGCCATAGTAACAGCGACACCGACCAACGATAACGCGGCCACCGCTGTGGGCAGCACGGCGACCGCCGTCAGCAGCACCGCGACGGCGCTCAGTAGCACGGCGACCGCGCAGGCTGCACAAGGCACCATCATCAGCATCGGTGCGACTCAAACGGCGTTGGCGGCCACGATCACCGCTCTGGCAAGTACGCCCCTGGCTACCTTCACGCCTCTGCCGCCTGTCAGCCCCACTGCGACACCGGTACCCTGTCTGGACCGCTATGAACCGGACGGTGAGCCACACGCGGCGCAACCTTTGGTCGTCGGTGAACAACAACTTCATCTCTTGTGTCCCGCAGGCGATGCGGACTGGGTGACGTTCTTTGCCAAGGCAGGCAAGGCCTACCGGCTGGCGACCACCGATCTGTCCCCTGGCGTGGACACATACGTGTATCTATTCGCCCCCGATGGCCGAACGGTGCTCGCCGAGAATGACGACGCGCCCGGTGCGCATGGTCCTTCGCTGTTGGTGTGGGGGCCGCCTGCGGATGGCTGGTATTTTCTGCAAATCAAGAACCAGGGCGACATCGGCGCACCGGGCCTCGCCTACACCCTAAGTTTGAACCTGGCCGACGCCCCGACGGCGACGCTCACCTCTACTGCCGCGCCGAGTGCCACCGCGACGCCGCTGCTGCCCGCGACATCCACACTGACGGTCCACCCGACCCTTACTCCGTCTCCCGTGCCTGCGGCCCTCTCGACACTGTCGGCGACACCCGATCCACTGCTGCATCCCCAGGCGGGCAGCGCGGGCACCGGAGGTGTGCCCGCGATCGCGGCTGGCCCCCTTGATGGCCTGACGCCTGATCTCTTGGAACCGGATGATCGCTTTGAGGAGGCCCATCCACTGGATCTGGGGATGGTGTATCAACATCTCAACTTTGTCCCGGCCACCCCCGGAGCGAACGACGCAGACTTTTACAGCTTCCGTACCAAGCCCGGCAACTGCTATGCCCTCACCACGGGGGATCTGACAGCGGGGCTGGACACGACCATCCTCCTGTGGACGGCGGCACCCACACGCGAAGGTCGGCGCTTGCTGGCCCAGAACGACGATGCGCGTCCGCATACCGCCGATTTGAGCAGCTTTGTGCGCTGGTGCAACCCACTCTCCGGCCCTGATGACCGCTGGCTCGTGGCCGAGATCCACCCCTACGGGCAGATGCCACCCCCTGATCCGCGGGGCAAGACCTACAGCCTCCTCGTGGCGATTGATCCACCGACGATGACACCCACAGCCACCGCGCGGCCCAGCCCACCAGCGCTCCCTGCACCCGGTGGTGGCGGGTCAGGAGGTCCGGGTCCGGGGAGTAGCGCGGGTGGCTCCATCCCCCTCCCCGCCAGCACTCCTGTCCTGGCGCCCATCCCCACCCTGCCGTGGGATACGCCCAACCCGACGCCGGTCGGGGTGCAAGTCACGCCCACACTGGTCAATAGCCCCTTCATCCTGCCGACGCTGACGATGCTCAGCAGCCCCACCCCGGCAGCCACGCCGACGGCGCCTCCATCCTGGGTGCAGGTGGATGTGGTCGCCTATGTCGCCCCGCCCGCCGACCTCGATCCCCAGCGCGGTCCGCAACCCGATGATGGCATCCAGGGGGTGCTGGTGCTGCTCATCGACGCGCCGACCAATGCCGTGGTGCAGACCGCGACCACGGATCGTAACGGCCACGCGGCCCTGCGTTGGGCCTGGGTGGGGCCGGTGCGCGTCGCCTTGCCCGCCTTTCGCTGGGGTCGATCCCTGGCCTGGGCGGACGTGCAGCAGGAGAGCCAGGGGACGGGGCACCTGTACCTGGAAGCGCGCAGTCCTGGCTATCTACTACCGGGGATCTTTCCCTAAGGAGAGGGTTGCATGTCCACTATTTTGTCGGATGAGACGCGCGCCGATTTTGCCACCACGTATGAGCGGCTCAAAGCGGCCTACTTTGACCGGGGTCCGGTGAGCGACGCTGCGGAGATCGCGTTCGTCGAGGAGCTAATCCGCGGGGCCGAGGCCGGGGATGTCGCCCATCACGGGGCGATCCACCACATCACCCCTGCCGAGGTCAGCTACCTGGACGAGGCCAACCTGGCGGCCCGGCTCCCTCGACCCGGACTGAGCCGCCCGCAGGGGGCGCTGCTGGGTGCGCTGGGTGCCGCGCTGGTTAGCTACATCCTCCTGACCCTCCTTGGTAGTGGGGGGAGTGGTGCTGTGCCCGCCACACCCACAGCGCGTCCCACCGTCCTGTCGGCCAGCGTGGTCGTGCCTACCCCGACCGCGGTGCCGCCCACCGCTGTGGCGGGATTCCCCGCGACGGTGAATGGTGAGCGTCTGCCGGAGGTGCGCCCGAACACGTTGGAGGTGGGTGGGCGGAGCTTCCTGGCCTACGTCGCCCCGGTCAAGGACGGCAACTGGGCGGTGAGCCTCGACCCAGGCCTGGCAAACTGGGTGCCCGGCGCAACCGTGCATTGGTCCTTCGCCCTCTATCTAGACAACGATCCTACCGCGCGGGCGTGGGGGGCTGGATTGACCCTGCCGTTAACTGCCACGGTACGGGTATCGGATGGCCGCGCCCGGCTCTTTCATCTGACCGAGCGGCAGATCATCCGTCGCACCCAGATCGAGGTCTTCGACCCCCACTGGGCAGGACTGACGGTGGTGCTGAAAACCCAGAGTGGCGATGACCGCACGTTGCTACAAGGGCCAGAGGTTGCCACCAGTGATACCAGCTCAACCCAGAAAGGAGGTGAAGCCATCCCAACTCGACCATGAGCAGTGCTGCGGTGCGCCAGGTGACGATGGCGCACCGCCTTCTCCAGCGCCCATCATTCTTAGCCGAAAGTGAGGAGAACCAATGAAACGAAATTCGTGGATCGTCCGACTCAGCACCCTGGCGATGGTCACGGTAGGGCTGGCTCTACTTCTAGCCCCTGTGCCTGCCGTGGCTGCGGCTGCGGGGCCATTTGCGCCTGCGCATGGTGCAACCTGGCTGGCGCTGGCCTTGCCGCCGCTCCAGGGGGTGACCAACCCGCTCTGCGGGATCTTCAACCTGATTCGCCCCTGGACCGGGGGGGCCGTGTTGTTGGGTCTGATTGTCGCCGCGATGGGCTTTATGCTGCGTAGCATTGCCCCTGAAGCCTCCATGCAGATGCAAAACGCGGTGAAAGGGGTTGGCATCGGCCTGTTCCTGGTCGGCATCGCCCTACAACCGGCGGTGCTGGGTGGCATCGCTACCGCGTTGGGGGCGACGGGTCTCACCTTTACCTGTTAATGCGCCAGCGCGGAGGCGGACTCCCGCCCATCTCGTGCCGGATAGCGAAAGGATGCAGCGATGTACTACCAACAACTCAAGGATTTCCTCAAGCAGTCGGAGCAGAAAGCATTCTGGATCTTCAGCTATGCTAACCTGGCCGGGCTGGTCGCTGGCTTCTTTGCTGCCCGCTACCTGGCCGAGGTGCTGACGGCGCTGCCCGCGCCGCTGCTCTACCTGATCGGTATTGTTATCGGGTTGGCTGCCACCTGGCCGCGCGAGGCCCGACCTCTCTACAAGCTCCTCGGGCTGCGCCTGCTCTACAGTGCCCGGCGGGCGATCACCCCGGCGACGCTGCTCTTCACCGGCGCGGCGCTCTACCGCGTGCCCGCCACCGGCGTGCGCCCGCTCACCATTCCTGGGGTCCTTACGTATCGCGGCGATAGCGGGGAGGTCGCCGCATGAGCTTGGCCGCGCCGATCCTCTCGCTCGTCAGTGCAACCCGTGGTCCTGCGCCGCTGGTGGCCGAGGTGCAGCCCTACGACCTGGCGATGTACGAAGGGGTGGCGCTGGACGGCGTGGCGGCCCGCGCCGCTGGCTTCTTCAGTGGGCTGGAAGCGCCCGTGCGAATGCTGGCGCGGACCGAGCCGTTCAGTGCCGCGCCTGCCCTGGAGCGGATCAGCACCCTGTTAGGGGCTACTCCAC
>JBBSEL010000524.1:0-4167 GCA_038239755.1 Chloroflexia bacterium
CAGTCGCGGATCATGCCGCTGTGTGTGGCAGCCCGCCCCCCCTAGAATCAGCACAGTCAGCATGAAAAGACGAAGGAACCTGAACCCACCTCGCATGTTCCGCTCCCAAAAGGCGCCTAGTCGTCGCTGATCTCGACGCCGTGCTTCTGGGCGGCGCGCTTGATCCGCGACTTGATCGTCTCGACATCCTTCTGGCTGTACTTGGCGGCGTTGTCTTTGTGATTGATGTAGCTCCACGCCGCCCGGACATGCGCCGGGGTATCAATCGGGTACTTATTGTTCACCGGGTCGGCAAATTCCACGTCACCGTACTCGTGTTCCCCCTCGGTGGGGTTCACGTCATCGCGGTGTTCGATATGCGTGCTCATAAGTGAGGCTCCTTTCTGGCAGGCAACTGTCCGTTGGCCGCTCTAGGACAATCAAGAGCAATGCGCGTGCCAGATCGGGGTAGGATCACCGAGTTTGAGGAGACAGGTATGCGACGTTCCGCGATGCGATGGGGCGGCCTGGCTGGGCTGCTGGGGATCGCCGGGCTGATCGGGTTGATCGGGCTGGGGGCAGGGCCACTGCTGGCCCACAATCCTGACCAGGGGGTGCCCGCCGTCACGCTGCCGAGTGGCTTTACCATGAGCGTGTTCGCCAGCGGGGTCCAGACAGCGCGCTTCCTGACCTACAGTCCGCAGGGCGATCTCTACGTCGGCCAGTTGCAGGGCGACAGCAGCGCGATCACCATCCTGCCTGACCGCGACCACAACAACAGCGCCGACCGGGCGGTGCGTGTGGCGGGCGATCTCTACTCGCCCAACAACGTCACCTTCCGGCCTATCGGCTTCGGCACGGTGTTCGCCTCCGGCGCGCTGGGGCAGGTCAAGATCTACACCGACACCACGGGCACCCTGGCCTACGCCACAGCTGCTGTGCTGGTGCCCAACTTGCCCGCCGACGGGCGGCACAAGACCAAGACGGTAGCCTATGGTCCCGACGGGCAACTCTAT
Organism: Chloroflexia bacterium; assembly: GCA_038239755.1. Classification (GTDB taxonomy): domain Bacteria; phylum Chloroflexota; class Chloroflexia; order QHBQ01; family JAICKM01; genus JBBSAN01. The sequence continues at coordinate 996 of JBBSEL010000524.1, forward strand.
GTGTCGGTCGGCTCGTTCGATGATAACCCGACGAGTGCCGACCCTCGCGCCGGGATCTGGCGCTATAACGCGGACGGCAGCGGTGGGCACCGGCTCGTCGGCGGGTTGCGGAACAGCGTCGGCTTTGCCTGGGATGCCGTGATCGGAGGGCTGTGGGGGGTGGACAACGGGTCGGATGACCTGGGCGAAACCTTCCCCCACGACGAACTGAACCTGCTGACCGAGGGCGGCGACTACGGCTGGCCCTATTGCGCGGACAGCCGGGTGCATGTGGACCAGAACCAGGCCTATGATTGCAGCAAGACCATCGCGCCCACCGTCTTGCTGGCTCCCCATGCCGGGGCACTGGGCACCGCGTTCTACACCGGGGGCACCTTCCCGGCGCGCTACTGGGGCGGCGTCTTTATCGCCTATCACAGCATCCAGTACCCCGACCAGCGCGGCGTCTACTTCATCCCCTTCCAGAACGGGAAACCGTCGGGGCCGCCGGAACTGTTCGCGGGGGGCACCCTTAACCGCTGGATGGTGCTGGCGATCAACCCCTACGACGGCTCGCTGATGATCTCCGACGACCGCGAGGGGCGCATCTTCCAGGTGCGCTACACCGGCACGCCACCGGCAGCAGGGGCCGCCGCGCCGCGTCCCCCCGTCGTAGCCGGCAAGCCGCAGCCGGTCACGGCCCCGGCGTTGCCGGGCTTCAGCCGCCCCTTTGCCGCCACCGGGCACACTCTCAACGGCGCGTTCTTGCAATTCTGGTTCTGGAACGGCGGGCTGGCCCGCTACGGCTACCCGATCAGCAACCCGCTGACCGAACAGGGCACCGACGGCAAGTCCTATCTGGTGCAGTATACCGAGCGGGCGCGGCTGGAATATCACCCGGAGAACCGGGGTGGTCCCTACGAGGTGTTGCTGGGGCGGCTGGGGGCCGGTCTGGTGGCGGGGCGCACGGAGAGTGCCTTCCGCCCGGCCACTGCTGCCGCCGGGGCGACTTTTATCCCCGAAACGCGGCACAACCTGAGCGGGGCGATTGCCGCCTACTGGCAGCGCAACGGCGGGGTGCCGGTGTTCGGCTACCCGCTGAGTGAGGCGTTCACCGAACGCAACCCCGGCGACGGCAAATCCTACCGCGTCCAGTACTTCGAGCGCGCCCGGCTGGAATATCACCCCGAATACGCGAACACCGACAGCGAAATCCTCCTCGGCCTCCTCGGTGTCCAGAGCTACACGGCGCGGTACGGAGGCCGGTGAGGGCGGCGCGTGGCGCGTGGCTCGTGATGCGTGATGCGTGGGGGACGATCCAAACCACTAACCACTCGTTACGAGCCACGAGCCACGAACCACGAACCACGCGCCCGTCACGGCCCCACATACGTGCCGGTGACCACCAGGCGGCGGTTGTACATCTGGTCCAGCTTGTCCCAGCTGCCGCTACAGGTGATCAGGGTGGCGGTGGCGGTGCTGGTGGGGGCGAGCACTTCCACCGCGTCGGGCAAAACGTCGTGGATGTCGCGCACCTGATAGCGCCGGGTGCCCGCTTCGGTCACGATGTCAAACGTGTCCCCGGCCACCAGTTCATGGAGCCGCCCCAGGGTGGCATAGGGGCCGTCGAGGTGGCCGAACAGCACCAGATTGCCCGGCAAGCCGGGGAAGCCGCTGCCCAGTAGCCACCCCACCCCTTTGAAACGCGGCATATGATCGTTATCGGCCAGCACCACCGGCCAATCCACCCCGATGCGGGGGATCATGACCCGCAGCGGAGGTAAGTAGCTCGGCGCGGGCGGCTCCGTGGGCGGGGCCACGGTCGGGGGGGCGACCGGGGTAGGCAGGCGCGAGTCCGGCCCGACCGGCTCCGGCGTGGTTGCCGGAGCGGTCGGACGCGCCGAGGGCGGGGGGAGCCGCGGCGCGGCAGTGGGCTGGATGAGCGGGAGCTGCCGCCCGTCCTTCAACACCAGCACCTGGCGCGTCGAAGGGGAACGGCTCTCCCGCCACATCAGATAGCGGGTCAGCCCGGCGTAACTGAGGCCCAGGACCACCAGCAGGCCACCGACGATCAACAGGGTCCGGCGGAGCCGACGTTTCATCGCAGTGCCCGCCTAGTGCTTCACGGCGGCGCGGGTGGCCCCGGCGCGCACCCGGCGGCTTACCCCAACCAGGACGAGGCCGAAGCCCACCAGCAGGCTCCCCAGCAGCAACGGGGTCAGGATCAGCCCGCTGTTGCCGGTGCGCGGCAGCACGGCGATCTGGGTGCTACCCTGTCCGGGCATCGTCACCACATAGGCCGCGCGCCCCCCGATCGTGAACGGCTTAGTCATCTGCCCATCAATCGCCAAGGGGATACCATTGACCGAGATCAGGTTCGGGCTGGGCTGCATCAGGATGACATCGACATCCCGCGCCAGGGGAGCCGCCAGGACCGCTGCCCCTTTGCTTAGGCTGCTCAGGCCCGTGAGCGGGGCGCTCCCCACTTTCTGTAAATTGGTGATCACGATATGGGCCTGGCCGTCGCTGGACCACTCTTCGGTGGCGGTGGCCGTCGCTTTGGTCGGTACGCCGTTCACCGTGCCGTTGAAGGTCAGCTCGGTGGTGACGGGCGTCGTGTCCTGGCGGTGCGCCACGACAGTGCCGATAAACGTGGTGCCGTCAGGAGTGGTGATATTGACCTGGATCGTCACGGTTTCCGTAGCAACCTGGGCGGCGAATGCGCCAATCGGCAGGGCAACTAGGCTCAACAGGCTCAGGAACAGCAAGCCAACAACACGAGTAAAACGGTTCATAGGATCTCCTCAAAACGTCATTCGGTTAATGTAGAACGGCCAGGATAGAGCCAACGACGAGCGGGTGCCATACGGCGCAAGGCGGCGGGGACGTTGGCTGCTCGTGGAGCACCCGCTACGTGCCATACAAATAAAGGTGCCTTCGTTTAAAGGTGCCTTCGTTCTCCCGCGATTACCAATAGCTACAGCTATCCGGTAACCAGCCTTGCGCGTGACCAACCTTATCATAGCGGATTTACGTGGGCCGATACAGGGTTTGTCGTCCTTAGACGATAGGCGGATCGTCGGCAAGATGGGCACCCGCAGAGGGCCGACGGTCCTTACCCCACGAAAGCGGGGCACGGTGAAAGGGGATGCGAGATACCGCTAATAAGGCGACAAGAACCGGAAAGCCTCGA
>JBBSEL010000525.1:0-4167 GCA_038239755.1 Chloroflexia bacterium
GAGATCTACACAGACATGACGACACTCTTTCCCTACACGACGCTCTTCCGATCTGTTCACCACGTCACCAGGCCGCAGCGTCTTTTCGGGCGCGCCCTCGGGGCGTAGGGTCAACACGCCGTCCATGCCGACCACCACCGCCGGGCCACCGTGGAAGTGCAGGGGGATGCTCGCCCCCGGCGCGAAGTCGAGCACCAGGTTGACCAGATCATAGTCGCCCGCGGCTACGGTGATCGGATAGCTGCCCTGGAACGGCACGGTCGGCCCCGGCGATGAAGCGCCGGTCGCCAGGATGGTCGTCAGGTCCGCACCGTGGGGTAGGAGCACCGTCGCCAGGACGCGGGTGTTGGTCTGGCTGGTGTTGATCATTTCGTGCCGCGCCCCCTGCTTCTCGTTCACCACGTCGCCAGGCCGCAGCGTCTTTTCGGGCGCGCCCTCGGGGCGCAGGGTCAACACGCCGTCCATGCCGACGACCGTCGCCGGGCCGCCGTGGAAGTGCAGCGGAATGGCCGCCCCCGGCGCGAAGTCGAGCACCAGGTACACCAGATCGTAGTCGCCGGCGGCCACCGTAATCGGATAGTGGCCCTCGAACGGAGCGGTCGGGCCGGGTGGGGCGGCCTCGGGGCTGCGCGCTCCGACCACCGCTGCTGGTACAAGCAGGGCGAGGGTGATCATCAAAATCTTCAATTTACTCATCGTTGTTGACTCCTTGGTAAGAACCGGTGAAAATCCGTCATCATCCGCCGACGGGGGTGCTATTAGCCTTCTTGCACTTCGAAGATCTCGTCGGCGACCAGGCCGTGCGCCGCGCGATGTACCGTGTGGGCGGCTTCGGCATCCGGCGCATCGACGAGGCAGAAGACTTTACCTTCCTCCTCGTTGACCCAGTAGTGCAGATACCGCACCCCATGCTGGTCTTGCTCTTGCAGGTCCCGCGCGTGGGCATCGGCGACGGCGGCGGCTTTCACGCCGGGCAGGTGGTGAATATCCATATAAAGCGGCATTATCGTTTCTCCTTGTGTGGTATCAAATCTATTGTGCGGCCCCCGCGATGCAAGGCCTGTCGTTGGCTCACCTCGCTGCGAGGTAGGGGGCGACAGACGGGTTATCATCTGTCAGGGGCTGCTCATCTCTCGCTATAGTTTAGGCAAAGCAGCCCCCTGGCGGATCGGCATCTGCACGTAGATCGCCGGGTGGGCACACGTAAAAGCGGAAGCCCTGTACGTAGGGACAGGGTGCTGGCCGGGGAGCAAAAAGCGGCGGCGCAGACCCGCCTGGTCTGCGCCGCCGTGCCGCGTCAGGATGGAGCAGGGATGCTAGGGAGTACCGTCTCCCCAGCCGTGGGTGATGGCCCAGGCCGCGATCTGCCCGCGCGACGTGTACCCCAGCTTGCCGAGGATGTTGCCGATATGCGTTTCCACGGTGCGCTTGCTGAGCACCAGCGCTGCCGCAATCTCGGCGTTCGATTTGCTCTGGGCGATAAGCGCTACGACTTCGCCCTCCCGCGGCGTCAGTCCCTGGCCTTGTGTCCCAGAGGGGGCGCGGGAGTGCCCGTCCTGCACACCCGGCGGGGAAGCGTCCCGAGCATAAGCCACGGCCTCTTCCAGCGTCAGGCGTTCGCCCGCTGCCCACGCCTGGGCAAACGCCACGTCGCCCAGTTGCGACCGCAAAGTGGCGATGGTGTGGGCATGGGCCTGCTGATCCCCCGGATCGACAATCGAGCCGATGCCAGTACGCACGGTCTGCGCCGCCCCCAGCAGGCAGGCGGCGCGATCCCGCTCCTGCTGCGTCCCGGCGATCTCGGCCAAGCGCTCCAGGCACCAGGCCAGGCCCCCTTTGTCGCCCATCTCCAGCCGGATGCCCATGCTTTCCCCGATGAGTTCGATGGCGCGCTCGCGGTTCCCCTGGCGCAGCGCCACCCAACCGAGACCGGCCAGCGAGATGGCCGTCCCCCATTTATGGCCCAGTTCCCGCCGGAGCTTGAGGCTCTCTTCGTGCAACGCGAGGGCGCGGGGCAGATCCCCCTGGCGGAAGGCGACTTCGCCCAGCCCGGCGAGTGCCCAGGCCGTGCCGTCCAGGTCGCCGGTTTGCCGGTACAGCGCCAGCGATTCTTCGAGTGGCCCCACAGCCTGGGTATAGGCCCCCGTCCGTAACCCGATCCAGCCCTCGTTCATAAGCACACTCGCGGTACCCGCTTGATCCTCCAGTGCGCGCCGGATGGCGATGCTCTCGGCAAAGAGTTGCGGGGCGCTAACATAGTCCCCTTGCTCGGTCGCCGCCTCGCCCAACTGCTCCAATGCGGCGGCCACCCCGCGCTGGTCGTTCAGTTCGCGGCGAATCGCCAGGCTCTCCTCCAGGCAGATCTGCGTGGCGCGATAATCGCTCTGCACATAGGCAATCTGCCCCGCCGCCCGCAGGGCTTCGGCGCGGACGGCGGTACGGCTCTGCGTGTTGGGCGCGACGAGCAACGTGGTCAGCCACTCGCGTCCCTCGCTCAGGTACCCGCGGATATACCAAAACTGTCCCAGTGCCGCCGCCAGGGGCAGACCGAGCGCGGCTTCGGACTCCGTGTACAGCGACCAGCGCAGCGCGGCCCGCAGGTTATCGTGCTCTTCTTCCAGACGCGCCAGCGCGGGCACCTGCGCCGCGCCGAGCAGTTCCGCGGCGAGCCGGTGGGCTAGCTCCAGGAAGGTGCGGGCATGGGCTTGCGCCACTTTCGCCCCTTCGCCGCTCTCGGCCAATTTTTGCCGGGCGTATTCACGGAGAGTCTCCAGCATGTGGAATCGCGGGTCGCCCGCCGCTGCGGTCTGCTTGAGCAGGCTCTTGTTGACCAGGGACGTGAGGCCATCCAAAACCGGCAACGGGTGGGCCGCGTCGGCGGCGCAGACCGCTTCCACCACGTCGAGGGTGCCGCCGCCGACAAAGACCCCCAGGCGGCGAAACAGGGTCTGTTCATCCTCATCGAGCAGGTCGTAGCTCCAGGCGATGGCGCTCAGCAACGTCCGATGGCGGGGTGGGAGGTCGCGCGCCCCGCCGGTGAGTACGTTCAGCCGATGGCCGAGCCGGGCAAAGAGGGCCTGGGGCGGCAGCAGCTTCACCCGGGCGGCGGCCAGTTCAATCGCCAGCGGCAACCCGTCGAGCCGCCAGCAAATCGCGCTGATCACCGGCGCATTCTCATCCGTGATCTGAAAGTCGGCGTTGGCCGCCATCGCCCGTTGGGCGAACAACTGCACGGCGGCACAGTCCGCAATCTGCGCGGCGGACGGTAAGCGCCCCATGTCGGGGAGGTCCAGCGGCGGCACCGCCAGCTCCTGCTCACCGCGCACCCGTAGCGCCTCGCGGCTGGTCACCAGGATCTTGACCTGGGGGGCGGCGGCCAGCAACTCGGCGATCAGCGGGGCCGCCTCGATCACCTGCTCGAAATTGTCGAGCACCAGCAGCAGCTCTCTGGCGCGGAGATAGTCCTGGAGCAGCAGGCGCAAGGGACGCCCGCCGCTCTCCTTGAGACCCAAGGCCTGGGCGATGGTCGAGATCACCAACGCCGGGTCGCTGATCGGCGCCAGGAAGACCAGCCAGACCCCGTCGGCAAAGTCGGTGACTAGCCCGGCGGCCACTTCCAGGGCCAGGCGAGTCTTGCCAATGCCGGGTGCCCCGGTCAGGGTTAACAGGCGCGCGCCCGGCCCCTCAGGCCGGGCGGCCTTTTGCAGCCAGCCGCGCCCGGCGGCGATTTCCTTCCCGCGTCCAACGATCGGGGTGAGCGGCACCGGCAGATGATACTCGGGCATAGCCTCCAACCTCTCTCGGGGTTCATGCTGGGTCCAACCGGCGGATCACTCATCCCCAGTCCCCATTTTACTCCAGTCACCGCAAGTTTACACGCCCCCTGGCCGCTTGGGCGAAACGGATGCCCGTTCGCGCAGCCTGCTGCTGGCTGGTGGTCCCGGAGAGTGGGGTGCGGGGGCTGTTGAGGAAGCAGCCCAAACCGAGCCCTTCGGGGCAACAGGCTGCTGTCGTACGGATAGGGGCAGGAGGACACGCTACAGACCACCCTGGAGCGGCTACGCGTTCGCGGGTTGCGGGACAAAGTGGGCGCTGATGCGCTTTGCGGGGGCGAACCGTTACGCCGGGTCCACGAGTGTGTTTTCAGCGGGTGGTTTCTGTAGCGCA
>JBBSEL010000526.1:0-4155 GCA_038239755.1 Chloroflexia bacterium
AGGTCAGCGTCCGCGCAAACGGCGTCTCATACCACCACAGCTTCACGGTATAGGTCTGGTCATCCGACCAGGCCCCGCTCACCGCAATCTGCCACGGTCCGGGATAATCGGCGGCGGAAAGGCGACCTTGCTCCGCCAGCGGGGCCAGGTGGGCCGCGCCGCGCTGCCAGCCAGCCGTGCCGCAGACCAGGTGTTGCTCCCCCTGGCCGGTGCCGATATAGAGCACCGGGTCGCCCGCGCCGAAATCGAAGCGGATCGTCGTGAAGCCTTCCTCGTTCGCGGCCAGGGTGTAAGGCTGGCCGGACACGCGCGCCGCGACAGGGGCCGTCGCCTGGCCCGGCGGGAGCCGGAGGCGCAACCCGGCCAACTGACCGGTCAACGCCGCCTGGGCCGCCGCATCTTCCGGCAGTGCGCTGCTGCCCATCGCCGGGAGCAGGTGTTCCCAGACCAGGTCGAGGACCGGCTGCATCTCACCCACCCCGGCGGTGATCGCCACCACCGCATCCTGATCGGGCAGCACCACGCAGAACTGGCCGAACGCGCCATCGCCGCGATAGGCGTTGTGGCGGCAGCGCCAGAACTGGTAGGCGTAGCCCTGCTCCCAGTCGGGGCCAGCCGCGGGGGCGTTGGGCACCTGATACGTCGTGGCCGTCGCGACCCAGGCCGCCGAGAGCAATTGTTGACCCTGCCACCGGCCTTTTTGCAGATAGAACTGGCCGAAGGCGGCGATATCGTCGGTGGTGAGGCTGAGGCCCCAGCCCCCCGTATCGATCCCCTGGGGCGAAGTGGCCCAGGTAGCGCGGCGGATGCCCAATGGGGCAAGCAGGCGCGGTTGCAGATAGTCGAGCATACGCCCGCCGGTGAGTTTTTGCACGATGGCCGACAGCATGTAGGTTGCCAGCGAGTTATAGAGAAAGTGGCTGCCCGGCTTATGCTCGACCGGGTGGGCGAGAAACCCCGCCGCCCAGGTGCGACTCGCCTGCACGGCGGAATCAAGCAGCGGCTCGGTCTCGTGCCCGGTGGACATCGACAGCAGGTGGCGCACGCGCATCGCCCGCAGATGGGCGCTCGGCGCGGGCGGGGCCTCGTCGGGAAAGAAGTCCAGCACCAGGTCGTCCACCGTCAGCCGTCCCTCGTCCACCAGCAGGCCAATAGCGGTCGAAGTGAAGCTCTTGCTGAGCGAAAAGAGCAGGTGCAGGTCGTCGCGGCGATAGGGGTCCCACCAGCCTTCGGCGACCACCTGGCCGTGACGCAACAGCATGAGGCTGTGCAGCGCGTCGATGTCCTGCTCGGCGGCGTGGAGGAAGGCGCGGATCGCTGCCGAGGGAATACCCTGAGCCTCAGGGGTGCTGCGTGGCAGGAAAGGGGCGGATGTCATTAGCGAATTCTCCTTTAAAATGCGCGTCCTGTGGCCCTGCCGCGAGTAGAGGCCGCCGGAAAACGCGGGCGGCGGGGGCAGGCACCGCACTAGCACCAGCAAGCAGCGGGCCAGCAAGCGCCGCACCGCCGCCGCCAGGCGAGGTTTACCGCTAATCCAGGGCACAGCCTCTGCTGAGGGCGCGCTATCGCGGGGCATCACCCGTCGGAAGGAGCTCGACCCGCATGGAAACCCCAGGCACAGACAGGCCCTTGAAGATCCTCATGGTCGCCGCTGAGGTGGCCCCGTTCACGATTATCGGCGGGCTGGCTTTTGTCGCCAACGCCCTGCCCCATGCGCTCTATAGGCTGGGGCATGATGTGCGCGTGGTCATGCCCTACTTTCCCCGCACCCCCGCCCGCCACCACCCACGAACGCTGCGGGTGCGCGGCCTGCGAGTGCCCTATGGACGCACCGCCCGCCGCGTAGATGTGTATGAAACGCCCCTCGCTCCCGACACCCCCCTGCCTGTCTACCTGATCGACCACCCGCCCTCCTTCGACCGGGTGGAGGTCTACGAACATCCCGACGATGCCCAACGCTTCCTGCTCTTCACCCGCGCCGCGCTGGAAATGCTGCCCGCGCTGGACTGGTGGCCCGATGTCGTCCATTGCAACGACTGGCACAGCGGGCTGATCCCCAACTGGCTCCGCGCCGTCTATGCCGATCAGCCCGCCTATGCCCGCCTGAGCACGGTGTTCACCATCCACAACCTGTTTCACCAGGGCACGGCCCCGCGCAACCTCCTGGCCCTGGCCGGGTTGGCTGCCGACGGGCCGACAGACCTGGAGACGCGCTCCTTCCCCGGCGAGATGAACTTCATGGCCCGTGGGCTGGAATACGCCGACGCGATCAGCACGGTCAGCCCGCAATATGCCCTGGAGATCCTGACCCCGCCCTACGGCGAACAGTTGGACCCGTTGCTGCGCGCCCGCCAGGACCGTCTCTTCGGCATCCTCAACGGTATCGACACCGCCGAGCGCGACCCGGCAACCAGCCCCCACCTGCCCGCGCACTTCGATGCGGATAAGCTCGCCCCCCGCGCCACCGACAAAGCGGCCTTCCAGCTCGAAACCGGGCTGCCCGTCCAGCCCACGGTGCCGCTGCTCGCCGCCAGTTCGCGGTTGATGCCGCAAAAGGGCTTCGACATCATGGCCCCGATGCTGGAACGCCTGTTGAGCACGGAGGATGTGCAGTTTGTGATGGCGGGCAGCGGCAAAGCGGTGTATGTCGAGATGTTCCAGGCGTTGCAGGCGCGCTTCCCCGACCGCCTGGCCTACGTCCCCGATCCCGATCCCGGCCTGATCGAACGGCTCTACGCCGGGAGCGATATCTACCTGATGCCCTCACGTTTCGAGCCGTGCGGCCTGGGCCAGATGTTCGCCATGCGCTACGGCAGCGTGCCCGTGGTCCACTGGGTCGGTGGGCTGGTAGACACGGTGCAGGACTACGACCCCGTCACCCATGTGGGCAACGGCTTTGTCTTCACCGAGTACACCGCCGAAGCGTTCCTGGCCGCCACCCGGCGCGCGCTCGAGCTCTTTGCCGACCCGCCCGCCTGGGAACGGCTCCAGCGCCACGATCTCTCCCTCGACTGGAGTTGGACCCAATCGGCCCGCCGCTACGTGGACCTCTACCACCAGGCGCTGGCGCTGCACGCGACGAGCGAGTAAGCGGCGGAGCACAGCGCACCGGCCCGGCACAAGCGATGGCCCCTGGGGGTAACGGTGACGGTACAGATCGTCACCGTTACCCCCAGGGGCCATTTCAGATGGTCAACGCCAGCAGGCTAGCGCGAGAGAAACTGGAACCAGTTCACGTTGACATAGTCGGCGGGTTGGCCGCTGGTGAACTTGATGTAGAGCGTGTGCTGCCCGGTGGTCAGGTTCACGTTGGCCGGGATGGTTTGCCAGGTTTGCCAGCCGCCGGTGTTGCCGACGGCGAAGTCGCCCAGCTTGGTCCCGGTGCCGGTGGTCATCCCATCGATCCAGAACTCGACCAGCCCGCTGGCTCCGCCCGCTGCCCCGGATGCCACCCGCGCACTGACGTTGATCGGTCCGAGGGTGCCAAAGTCGATGGCGTTGTAGGCGAGATAGTCGCCGTTAGCGATGGAGGCCACATCCTGCCCGCCGCCGGTGTCGGTCGTCGTTTCCAGGCTCGTGCCCGACTGCGTGTTATAGCTTTCCGCTTCGATCCGGTTGTACGCACTCCGCGCCACGCCGGGTGTGGCGGTGGGGGTGCGCGTCGCCGTGTTGGTCGCCGTCGGGGTGCGGGTCGCCGTGAAGGTCGCGGTGGGCGTGCGCGTCGGCGTGTTGGTGGGGCCAACCGGGGTGCGGGTCGGCGTGTTCGTTGGCGTGCGGGTGGCCGTGTTGGTGGGGCCGACCGGGGTGCTGGTCGGGGTGTTGGTCGGCGTGCGGGTGGCGGTGCTGGTCGGGCCGCCCGGCGTGGGGGTGGCGGTACAGGACGGACAGTCGAACTGGAACCAGTTCACGTTGACATAGTCGGCGGGCTGGCCGCTGGTGAACTTGATATAGAGCGTGTGCTGCCCGGTGGTCAGGTTCACGTTGGCCGGGATGGTTTGCCAGGTCTGCCAGCCGCCGGTATTGCCGACGGCGAAGTCGCCCAGCTTGGTGCCGGTGCCGGTGGTCATCCCGTCGATCCAGAACTCGACCAGCCCACTGACCCCGCCCGCTGCCCCGGACGCGACCCGTGCACTGACGTTGATCGGTCCGAGGGTG
>JBBSEL010000527.1:0-4153 GCA_038239755.1 Chloroflexia bacterium
AACTTCCTGGACTTCGAGAAGTTCGAGGGCTGGGTTATAGTTGTTGCCCAAATGCGAGGGGCGGGCACCGGCCCGCCCCTCGGTCATTATCGGGGGAGCCGCTGTGCTAGGCGGTCATCGGCAACCCCAGTTGCCAGGCGAGGAAGGTCCAGATGTCGGCTTCTTCGGCGCGGAGCAGGGCGAGGGGTTTGCCGATGCCGTGGCCGCCGGAAAATTCGACGCGCAGGAGCACCGGGCGGGTGGGGCGGCCCGCTTGGAGCAGCGCGGCCATCTTGCGGGCGTGGAGCGGATCGACCCGGCTGTCCGAGTCGCCGGTGATGAGCAGCACGGCGGGGTAGTCGGTGCCGGGAGTGACGCGCTGGTAGGGCGAGTAGGCCCACAGCCAGTCGATCTGGGCGGGATCATCGGCGGAGCCGTATTCGGGGATCCACAGGCGGGCGATCCGGTAGTGGTGGTAGCGCAGCATGTCGAGCAGCGGCACCTGGCAGACCACCGCCTGGAACAGATCGGGCCGCTGGGTGAGCGCGGCCCCGACCAGCAAGCCTCCGTTGCTGCGCCCCCAGATACCCAGGTGCGCCACACTGGTGATCCGTTCACGGATTAGGTATTCCCCGGCAGCGATAAAGTCATCGAAGCCGTTCTGCTTGTTGCCGAGCATCCCGGCGCGGTGCCACTCCTCGCCGTACTCGCTGCCGCCGCGCAGGTTGGCGACCGCGAACAGGCCCCCCGCCTGGATCCAGGGCAGGATCGGGCGGTAGAAGGTCGGCCCCTTGCTTAGGTTGAAGCCGCCGTAGCCGTGGAGCACCGTCGGGATGCTGCCGTCGCGGGGCAGATCGCCGCGCCCGATGATGAACAGCGGGATCATCGTGCCGTCTTTGGAGGGGTAGCGGACCTGTTCGACGGTGATCGCGCTCAGGTCTAACGGGCACTCGATGGCCGCCCAGGTGGTCAACTCGCCGCTGGGCAGGTGGTAGCGGTAGACGGTCGGCGGCACGGTGTAGGACTCGAAGAGGAGGAAGACGTTCTCCGCGTCCCACTTGCCGCTGAGCGCTTCGACGGTGCCCAGCGGCGGCACGGTCACCGTGGCCTGGTGCGCCCCGGCCCGATTATAAATCTCCACATGGGAGACCACATCGCGCACTTCGTGCAGGATCAGCCGGTCGCCCACAATCGCCATGTCGTGGATGATCACATCGGGGCGGGCCGGGATGATCTCTTGCCACCGTTCCGGCGCGGGATCGCGCAGGTTGATCGCCAGGACTCGCCACTGCGGCGCGTTCCAGTTGGTGAGCAGATAGAGTGTGTCGTCGCGGACGGCCCCGCCGAACAGCGCCGCTATCCCGACCACGAGCGGCTGAAACCCGCCGTCGGTCTGGAGGTCGCGCACATAGATTTCGTTGTCGGTCCAGCCGCGCCGCACGAACAGCACCAGCCAGCGCCCATCCGGCGACTGCTGCACCCCCAGCATCTCGGTCATCTCGCGCCCGGTGCCGAACAGGTCGGGGTCGGCGGCGGGGTCGGTGCCGATGCGATGGTAGAAGAGGTGCTGGTGATAGTTCTCTTCGCCGGGCGGCACGGTGCCGGGGCTGGGGTAGCGGGTGTAATAGAAGCCGCCGCCGTCGTCCTCCCAGGACACGCTGCTGTAACGGGTGTGCGGGATCGTGTCGGGCAGGTGGTTGCCGGTATCAACATCGAGGACGTAGAGCGTGCTTTTCTCGTCCCCGTTGGCCGAGTAGCCATAGGCCAGCCGCGTTCCGTCCCGCGAGACATACCACCAGTCGAGGGCGATGGTGCCGCCCGCGCTGGCGGTGTTGGGGTCGAGCACCACCCGCTCCGGTCCGTCTACCCCGGCGCGCAGGTAGAGCCGGGGCTGGTTTTCGCTGCCGTCGCGGCGGGTGTAAAAAAAGCGTCCAGCGCGTTCGGCGGGCGCGCCCACGGTGCCAATCGCCAGCGCCTCGTTTAGCCCCTGCTCGATGGCGGGCCGTTCCGGGCGGTCGTCCAGATGGGCCGCCGTGTAGGCATTTTGTGCAGTGACCCAGGCGGCCACCGCCGGGTCGGTTTCGTCTTCCAGCCAGCGGTAGGGGTCGCGGTTGACCCGCCCATGTAGCACTTCCTCGACAACTTCTTCGCGGGTGACGGGCGCTGTCACCTCTTTTGGCGTAAGCATAGTGCCTCCTGTCTCAGATCGATGAACTCTCCCCTATCCCGTATCATACCAGTTCCGCGCCCCGCTTGTCAGCGTTAGATCGATAGCAACCCTGTAGCGATTCCTCGCAGACGGGCCAGGTGGGGCTGCCCCGACCGGCGCTTGGGGGTCTTTTGGTCAATTTAGGGTATAATTGTTGTACGTTTTGTAAAGATTGTGGGAGCGGGCAAAAATGTACAATGCGCCTGCTCTAGCGGTAAGCTGTTCAATCCGTAAGAATTAGCCGTGGGCGCTTTCACCCTCCCGCAGTCCGGCCAGGGTATACTGGTTTTACGGGCATTGTTCATAATGCGCCGGGGAGATCTTGTGATCTCGACCTACCCCGCAGCCGCGTAAGCGTCCGATCCGACCGCGCCGGTTGTACCCGTATCCCTTGATGAGCATTATCACCGCCGCAGGTGACGGAGGGTCTTGGATGATTTCGAGCAAACGCTTTATGTTGGTGGGCCTGGCAAGCGTCGCCGCGTTGCTGATTTTGATCAGCAGCTACTACTGGGCGCACCAGGCCTCCAACGTCGTCTATCCCACGCCGCAACCGGCGCGGATCGGGTTGCTGGGCGACACGCCGACCCCCGCGCCCAGCGCAACACCGGGCGATCCGTTCGCTGCCGACCTCAGCCCGACCCCCCCGGCCACCGACCCGGCCACCAATCCGCCCACCAATCCGGCGACCTCGGCCACCGACCCGGCCACCAATCCGCCCAACGCGACCGATACCCCCCGCCCGCCGTTCTCGGAACGGGGACCTGATGGGCGCTATCTCAGTGCCGATCTGGACAAGCCGCAAGTCATCCCGGACAATGAGCCGGTCGGCGCGCTCTCCCATGTGATCGTGCCAGAGAGCTTCAATGTCACCTATGTGCAACTGCTCAACCTCCAGGTCGCACACCCCGACACCGGCGAATTGCTGGTCGCTCTGCGCGCTCCCGACGGCACCACCATCGCCCCGGTGACGGGGATCTGCCCCGGTGCCCACAACTGGAAGGCGCTGAGCCTGGACGACAGCCTGCCCCGCCTGGTGGGCCAGGTGTGCCAGAACGACCTGGACGATGGATTCCGCCCGCTCGACGGGCAAGAGCTGAGCCACTTTAAGGGGCACCCGGCGCAGGGCACCTGGACCTTGCAGGTGGTGGACAACCGCCCCGGCAACAGCGGCACGCTGATCGGCTGGAGCCTGCTCTTTACCGACACGGTGCCCGTTCGCACCACGCCGACCGCGCCGCCCGCCTCCGGCCCCTCTGACACGCCCGGCACCGGGTCCACCGCCCCGCAGGTGGAGCGCGGGCCGGATGGCCGCTACCTGAGTACCGACCTCGCCACCCCCCGCGCCATCCCCGATAATTCGACCACCGGGGCGGTCTCGCGGATCACCGTGCTCGACAAGTTCAACGTCACCAACGTGCAACTGCTCAACCTGCGCGTGCAACACCCCAACGTGGGCGATCTGCTGGTCACGCTGCGCGCCCCCGACGGGACGACGATCAGCCCGCTGAAGGGGGTCTGTTCAGGCAGCCGCAACTGGAAGGCGTTGAGCCTGATCGACGGCCTGCCCCGCGTGGTCGGCGAGGGCTGCCAGAACGACCTGGACGACGGGTTCCGCCCGCCCACCGGGCAAGAACTGGCCCGCTTCAAGGGCCACCCCGCCCAGGGCGCTTGGATCTTGCAGGTGGTAGACACCCGCGCCCGCAACAGCGGCACGCTGGTCGGCTGGAGCCTGCTCTTTACCACCACGCTGCCCAGCCGCCTGACCCCCACCCCGGCGGGCAAGGCGACACCGGGCGGCGGATCGTCGGCCCCGCTGACCAGCGAACGCGGCCCCGACGGGCGCTATCTCAGCGCCGATCTGGACTCGCCCCGCACCATCCCCGATAATGCCGCCGCCGGGATCACCTCGCATGTGATCGTGCCCGACAAATTTAATGTCACCAACGTGCAACTGCTCAACCT
>JBBSEL010000528.1:0-4144 GCA_038239755.1 Chloroflexia bacterium
GGCGGACCGTGAGCCACCGCCCACCACCCCCACCTCCCCCGACGACTATACACCCCCACTTAGACCCTGCGCGCAGCGAAGGATGACAAGGATCGAAGTCCATACACTGGTGGATTAACCCACTGTTACCCTAACAATGCGGCGCATTCGCGAATAATACCGGTGCGCCCCCTTCGTCCTTTCGCTTCGTGCGCTTCGTCGCTTCGCGCTTTCGTGGTTCAAACCGTCTAAAAAGGACCGCATCCGTGGGGATGCAGTCCTTTTGCATGAGCGCCGGGGGGCTTACTGCCCGTTGAGCGTGTAGCGCCACTCGAAGTAGTGCTGACCGACGTTGCCTTGCTGGACGCGCCATTCGGGGGCGAAGTCGGGAGCGTAGGTCAGCACGCGGCGCTGGAACGCCTGGACCAGCACCGGGTAGTCGTGGCCACCCACCCGCATCTGCGTCCAGTAGCCTTCGGTGATCGGGTAGCCAGTGACGAAGGTCCAGTCGAAGCCATAGGTGGTCGCCATCCCCTGAAGATAGGGCCAGAAGACATCGGGGATGTTGTGGCCGGTCTGCGGGGCGAAGGCGGCATAGGTGGCGTGCAGGGGGCTACCGGCGGGCAGCAGGCCGACGATGCCGTTCACATCGAGCGTCTGGTCCACCGGCTGGCCGAGGCGGGCCGCCGCCTGATGTTCGCCGTGCAGGCTGGCGACCCCGGCCAGGGCGGTATAGCCGGGGGTCAGCGGGTTATCCTTGCGCGGGTCGCCCGCCACCGGGATGGTCGAGGGGACACGGGCGGTGATCACCTCGGTGTCGCCCACACGCATCTCGCTGCTGACCATCTCGGCCACCAGCAAGCCGTTGGACACGTAGAACGGGTCTTTGTCCTTGTCATAGGTGCGCGGGTTGTTGATCTCCATGCGGCTCTTGTCGTAGTACTCGACCATGCGCCGCCCGTTCGTCATCGGGTTGGCGTAGGCTTCCATGCCCAGGTAGAACGGCTGCGGCCCCCACAGCCAGGTGCGGGCGGCCTGGCCCGCCGCCACCGGCCCATCGGCTTTCGTCCAGACCTGCCCGAAGGCATCGTCGCGGTGGAGCAGCCAGACCACCTGGACCTGGAAGCGGGGATCGCCTGTCGGGTCCTGGTAGGTAACGTAGGCGATCTTGTCGCCGCCCAGGCTCACGCTGGCGTGCGGCTCGTCGGTGCTGGCCCGGTCGGTCAGGGCAGCCTGGAGATAGGGGGGGCTGCCACCTGCGCCCTCGACCGTCAGGGTGGTCCTGTTGTCGGACGAGGGCGTGGGAGCCATCCAGGCCAGTGTGCTGCCCAGACCGGTATCGGTGTTATAGCCCAGATCCACTGCATAGTTGCGGGTGGCCCCGGCGATGACCGGGAACTGGGCCGGGCGCGGGGACGTGATGTCGTAATGCTGTAGGCCGGGCGCGCCCCACCAGTAGATGTGCGACCCCACCCGTTGCAGGTTGGTGGCCTGCGCGTCCACCTGCACCGCCCCCGCTGCGGGATCGGTATAGGCCAGCAAGCGCCCGCCTTCCGACACGTTGGGATCATGCTCGATCCAGGCAATATTGGTGTTGTAGAGCAGCACGGCCTGGACCACGGTGGCCGCCCGAACAGGGAACGGCAGTGGGGTCTTTTCCCCCGTCTTGAGATCCACCACCCAAAAGTGGTCGCCCTGGGTGGCCCCGGTGGCGACCACCAGCACGCGCCCGTCATAGGTCAGGTCGAGCGGGACGACGCTGTTCAGTGCAGACGGATCGGACGGCGGGTTGGGATTGATCGCCCGTAGCGCGGTGGCTGGGCCGCCCTGGCCGGTGTCCACGTTGTACAGGCAGAGGGTGCAATCGAAGTCGCCCGGCACGAAGTTGTAGCCCTGCGGGACGGGCCTACCGGGTTGCTCCCAGAGGAGGTACGGCGGGTTGAACAGCACACTCGACTGCCGGATCCCCGTCGTGCCGCCGCCAGCGGTGAAGCTAAAGCCCCACATCGCGCCGCGAATATCGATATGGCGACCATTCAGCGTGTTGACCAGGTGCAGCCCGGTCAGGGCCGGGCTGCACCCGCCGCAGACCCGCGCGCCGGTGGCATAGGCCACCCAGTCGCCCGCGCTCTGGAGCCAGTCGATGCTGACCAACCCCGCGCTGGGGTCAGTCGTGGCGATGGTGATCGGGTGGAAGGCCAGGGGGGTGGGCGGCGAGGCTTGCGCGCCCACTGGGCGGGCGCTCCCCAGCGGGGCCAGCAGCCCCAGTGCGACCGCCAGCGCGGCCAGCAACGAAAAGAGCTTCGACCAGGGTGAACGTGAACGGTTCATCGTGTTGTTTCTCCTAATCAGATAGGTGCGCTCAGGGAGCGCAATCCCTGCACGGGATTTGGTTGATTCTGTTCGGGGTCCGCTATACGAAGCGGCAGGCTTACGGGGCACAATCCCCACACGGGAACCGGTTGATCAGGTTGCGGGTCCGCCATTCCAGGTAGTGCTGGCCGACGTTGCCTTGCTGAAGTTGCCATTCGGGGGCAAAGTCGGGGGCATAGGTCAGCACGCGGCGCTGGAAGGCCTGGATCAGCACCGGGTAGTCCTTGCCGCCCACCCGCATCTGGGTCCAATATGCCTCGGTGATCGGGTAGCCTAGCACAAATTGCCAGTCAAAACCATAGGTTGCCGGGAACGCCGCCAGCGCCGCCCCGAACACGTCGGGGATGTTGTGGCCGGTTTCAGGGACAAAGCGGGCGTAATAGAGCGGGCGGACCGGGGTGATCTGGCGGATAATGCCGTTCGCGTCAATCGCTTCGGTCAGGGGTTGGCCGGTGCGATCCTGTGCCTGGTGGTCGCCGTGGAGGCTGGCGACGCTCGCCAGGGTGGCATAGCTGGGGGTCAGCGGGTTATCTTTGCGCGGATCGCCCGCCACCGGGATGGTGCAGGAGATGCTGGCGGTGATCGTCGCCGTGTCGCCCAGGCGGATTTCCCCGGCGATCATCTCGGTGACCAGCAGCCCGTTGGTCACAGAGTTAGGGTCAGTGGGGTTGCCGATGGGGTTGTTCACCTCCATACGGCTCTTGTCGTAATATTGCACCAGCCGTTTGCCGCCCGGCGCGTCCGTATAAGCTTCCAGCGCGGTGGAGTTGGCCTGCGGCCCCCACAGCCAGGAGCGGCCTACCTGCCCCGCTGCCACCGGCCCATCGGCCCGCGTCCACACCCGGTTGAACGCCGGGTCGGGCGGCACCAGCCAGAGCAGCCGGATCAGCAACGGCGAGCCGTAGCTCCCCTGCGCGCCGAAGATGGATTGGACAAAGATGAGCCGGTCGGCGCCGGTCAGCACCGTATCGACGCTGTCACTATCGGTCAGCCGCCCATGCAGCACGTCCTGGCCGGTGCTGGTGCGCGTGACAATGATCGTGGGTTTGCGATAGGAGGGGGCGGGATCTGGCGGGGTGCTGACCGTCCAGTCGCCTGCCGGGTCGGCGGGGAGCGCCCCGCCGGTCCACGCGCCGCCTTGCCCGGTAGCCGTGTCATACACGCAACGGGTGCAATCATACGTGCCGGGGGTGTACCAGGTGTAGCCGCCGGTCGGGGTGGGCTGCACGGGCTGGCCCGGCTGGGTCCAGACCAGCTTGCCCCCCGCAAATTGGAGATCGCGGGCGTCTTCATACACGCCGTCCGCACTGATCAGATGCAGCGACGGGGTGAGGGTGAGCTTCCGCCCGGTCAACACGTTTTGCAGGGTGATCTGGTTGGTATAATAGCCGCAATGCCCGCAGCCGATCTGGCCGGTGGCATAGGCGATCCAGTCGCCGCTCAGCCCCAGCCATTCCAGCGAGGCGCTATTCGTGGTGCGCGGGCCGAGGTCGGCCAAGGTGATCGGGGCGAACGGCCAGCCTGCGGGGATCGGGGTCTGGGCCGAGGCCGGGGCGGCGCTGGCGGGTGCGCCCGGCGGACCCGCCGCTACAATCAACAGGACCAGTAACAATCCAAGACGGGGAAGCATAATGGATAACCGTTTCAACTCGTATCCTCCAGATAGTTCGGGATAGGATAGACCCAACGTCGGTCTGTTGGCCCGACCGGTGCCGTATGGGTGTCTATCGATAGCAACGAACCATGATGAAGATGGTTGCAGGGAACGTGAAACGTGAAACGTGAAACGTGA
>JBBSEL010000529.1:0-4142 GCA_038239755.1 Chloroflexia bacterium
CCCCCCCCCCCCCCCCCCACTACCCCAGCATCTCGGAAAATCCGACTAGGGTGGGGGAAAAGCCATCCCACATGCATCGCGCTAAAAAGCGCATGAATAAACTAAGCTAATGGAATCCGTATATGTGAGATACCGGATCCTGTCATCCTGAGCGCAGCGAAGGATCTTCTTGCCCTGGCAAGAGGTCGGACCGCCAAGAAGATCCTGAGCGCAGCGAAAGATGACACTCTCTCCCGTTGCCTAATGAACCTTCTATAAGCGTGATTCACTTACGCTAGCTTGAGCCCTAGGAGGAAGGATAGCACTTACTGACCATCCGTCGCCTGATATACCACCTGCCCCCGCTGGATCACGCGCCAGACGCGGCCCAGCGCCGCGATGTCCGCCAGCGGGTCGCCGTCGAGGATGACCAGGTCGGCCCACTTGCCGGGTTCGAGCGTGCCCAGTTCGGACTCCAGACCCAGGGCGCGGGCCGACCCCCACCCTGCCGTGCGGAGCGCCGCCAGCGCGGGCAGCCCCGCCTCGATCATCAGCCGCAACTCGGTGATCAGGTCGTCGCAGGGGTTGAACGGCGTGCCCCCGTCGTTGCCCGCCGCGATGATCACCCCGGCGTCCACGGCCAGGCGGAAGCTGCGGAAGTGCGCCTCGCTGACCTGCTTGGATTTGTCAATGGCATACTGCGGCACCCCCCGCTCCTGCCCCGCCTGCACGATCTGGTACGGCGCGGCCAGGGTCGGCACGAAGACCACCTCGCCCGCCAGCATCAGCGCCACCGCCTCGTCGTCCAGGTAGATGCCGTGTTCGATGGTATCGATCCCGGCGTGGAGGGCGGCTTTCACCCCGGCGGTGCCCTGCGCGTGGCTGGCCGTGCGGCGGCTGGCCTTGTGCGCCTCGGTGATGCCCGCCCGCAACTCCTCTTCCTCCAACTGCGAGGAGCCGGGTTCCACGCCGGGGGTCAGCACCCCGCCCGTCGCCATCAGCTTGATCACGTCCGCCCCGGCCTTCAGTTGCTCGCGCACCGCTTTGCGCACCTCGTCCGCCCCGTCGCTCTCGCGCCCAATCGGCCAGCCGTGCCCGCCGGTCATGGTGATCACCTTCCCGGCGCACAAGAGGCGCGGGCCGGGGATCTCGCCCTTTTTGATCAGGTCGCGCACCGAGAACTCGGCATAGGCCCCCCCGCCCAGGTCGCGGGCCGTGGTGATCCCTGCCTGGAGCATCCGCCGGGCACGGGCGGCGGCGCGCAGGGCCGTCGTCGCTACCGGTTCGTCGCGCAGGCTGATGAACGGGTCCGGCCCGGCGTCCATCGTCAGGTGGATGTGCGCGTTGATCAGGCCGGGGATGACCGTGCGCCCGCCCGCGTCCAGCGTGTCGCCATCTTCGTAGGTCCCCAGCCGCGCATCGTGGGCGAGGTCGGTAATGCGGTCGCCCAGCAGCAGGGTGGCCCCTTCGACCGGCGCGGCCCCGGTGCCGTCGATCAGCCGGGCGTTGATGATTTTCATGTCGCTCCTCGTAGTCGATCCAATTCGGCCTGTAGGCGGGCGATCTCGGCCTCCTGTTCGGCTAGTGCTGTCTGTGCCTCAACAAGCGCGCTATCCAACTCCTCGCTGGTCCGCAGCAGCGTCCCCGTCGCCGGGTTCAGCAGCCGCAGCCAGTCGTCGCGCACCACCAGCCGCAAGCCTAATTCCGTGCTGTCCAACTCCTCGCCCGGCAGCCGGTCATACTGCCCCTGCGCGTTCAAGCGATAGCCTTGCAGGCGCGGGGTCAGGAACTCGCCCAGCGGATCGAACAAGAAATACTCCCGCACCCCCAGCGCGGCATACTGGCGCGGCTTGCGGATCGTGTCTACTTGCCGGGTCGATTCGGAGGTCAGTTCGATCAGCATCTGCGGCATGACCCCTTCTTCCCACAGCCGGTAGCTGCCGCGCTCTTCAATGGGCCGGGGGCGCACGCCCTGAGCCACCAGCACATCGGGGCTGAAGCATTTGCTTGGCTCGCCCTGCCGGTAATAGACGAAGAGGTTGCCACCGACGAACACATCAAGGCGGCGGGCGAACCAGCTCTGTAGCGCCATAATCAGATCCATCGCCTGCTTGAAGTGCTTGGCGCTTTCGCTCACTTTGCCGTCCTCTTCGGGGTAATAGACTTCGCCGGGCTGGCGACGGGTCGTCACCATCTCAGGCCCCTCCTTTGCTCGGACGTGCTGCCTTGAGCAGCAGGCGCACGGTCGTTTCGTCTTTCCAGGTGCGGCTTTCTAGTGTGAACATCACATCCACCGGTGGCTTGCGGGCCACGATCTCGCGGCCCTCGGTCATCCCGCTCCACCAGATCGCCTCGACTAGGGGGGTGTCAGCGTCGGCGTTCGGCGCGCCCAGTTTCAGTCGCAGGTGCGTGGTGCCTTCTTTGAGCGGCCCGGCTTCCAATACACGCAGGTTGCGGGCCACGAACAGCGGCGGGCCGTTGCCGATGCCGAACGGTTCCAGGCGGTTCAACTCGTCCAGCGTTGCCAGCGAACATTGCTCCAGCGTCAATTCAGCATCGGCGGTCAGTTCGGGGGTCAGCATGTCGTCGGTCATGTCCGACTCGGCCAATTCGAGCAGTTGTTCATGCAAGGCTTCGATGTTCTCGGTGACGATGGTAAAGCCCGCCGCCCGTGGGTGCCCGCCCATCCGCCCGCCGTCGAACACGCCCTCGTCGCGGCAGAGGACCAGCGCGGCGTGCATGTCGAAGTGGCGGGTGCTGCGGGCCGACCCCCGGCTGGTCCCGATCTGCTCGGCGATGGCGACGGCGGGGCGGTGGAACTCCTCGCACAGCCGCCCGGCCACCAGCCCGACCACGCCCGGCTCCCATCCCGCGTTGCGGACCAGGATCAGCTTCTCGCTGTCGTCGCGCTCGCGCACCATCGCCTGGGCTTGCTCCAGGCTCGATTTGGTCGCGGCCACCCGCTTGCGGTTGTGTTCTTCGAGCTGCCCGGCCAGGTCGGCGGCTTTGCGCGCATCGGTCGTCAGCAATAGTTCATAGGCGGCGCGAGCGTCGTCCATCCGCCCCACCGCGTTCAGGCGCGGGCCGAGGATGTAGCCGATAGTGTGGCTGGTGATCGGCCCGGTATGGCGGGCCACTTTGAGCAGTTCCAGCAGCCCCACCCGGCGCGTCTTGTTCAGGCAGCCCAGCCCCAGCAAGACCATCGTCCGGTTCGCCGCGTGGAGGTTCGCCATGTCGGCCACCGTGCCCAGCGCCACCATCTCCAGCAGGTCGGCGTTGCGCAAAGCGGGCGGTTTGCCCCGCTTCGTCACCAGCGCCCGCACCACCTGATAGGCCACGCCCACCCCGGCCAGATCGTGGAACGCCGGGTCGGCCCCCAGCTTGGGGTTGATCACCGCTTTCGCCTGGGGAATGTCGCCCGACGTGTTGTGGTGGTCGGTGATGACCAGGCTGAGGCCCAGCTTCTCGGCGTGCGCGGCTTCCTCGCGGTTGCTGACCCCGCAGTCCACCGTGATCACCAGCTTGACCCCGGTTTTCGCCAGTTCGGTCAGCGCCTCGATGTTCAGGCCGTAGCCTTCTTTGATCCGGTGGGGCACATACGGATCGGCCTGCGCGCCGAAGGTCCGCAGCGCCTGGGTCAGTAGCGTCACCGACGTGACTCCGTCGGCGTCGAAGTCGCCCCACACCGCGATCTTCTCCTTCGCGTCCAGCGCGGCTTCGATCGCCGCCACCGCCGCCTCCATCCCGACCAGGGTATAGGGGTCGGCCAGCGGCGTTTGCTCGGCGGTGAGGAAGGCGCGCATTGCCTCCGGCGTTCGCAGCGCGTCGGGGTGATCGGGGTCACGGGTCCACAACAGTTGCAGCAGCAGCGCCGACACGTTCAGGTCGCCAAGCGCCGTCTGCAATTCGGCTAGCGTTTCGGGCTTAATCGGCGGGCGTTTTTTCCATTTGGGGGACCGGGCTTCCAACAGGATGGCTCCTTACAAGGCTCACAGGCATAAGGGGAAAGGTCGCTTTGTGGGGGAATCTTAGCACATTTGTCTCCCCAACACAAGGAGACGAGCAATGAGCAATGAGCAATGAGCAATGAGCAATGAGGAGATACTTGTTCTTGCCTGGCCGGGATGCGCGGATGACGTTCTCCTGCTGGTGTAGTGGCGACC
>JBBSEL010000530.1:0-4139 GCA_038239755.1 Chloroflexia bacterium
ATGCTGGTATTCAATGCTTAAGTTGTGCGGCGGTTGCTGGGCCAGGGCAATATAGCTGGCCGTAAAGTCGGCAACGATTGGCGGATTCCACTCTGGGCCGTACTATAGCCAGATAATGCAGAGTCCAAAAATGCTGTTGGTCTCTTTTTCATGGAGGTCGCATGACGACGACATTGGACAACACAAACCCCGCCGCGCCCCCGCGCTCCTACATCGCCGGGCGCATCCAGGCCGTGCCCCCGTCGGGGATCCGCCGCTTTTTCGACATCGCCGCGACAATGGAAGACGTGATCTCGCTGGGCATCGGGGAGCCGGATTTCGTGACCCCCGCCCCGATTGTGCGGGCGGGCATCGCCTCGCTAGAGCGGGGCGACACCCACTACACCTCGAACTCCGGCATCCTCGTCCTGCGCCAGGGGTTGAGCGGCTACCTGCGCCGCCTCTACGAAGTTGAGTACGACCCCGAAGAATTGCTGATCACCGTGGGGGTGAGCGAGGCGCTCTTGCTGGCGCTGATGGCGATCCTCGATCCCGGCGACGAAGTGATCGTGCCGGAGCCGTGCTTCGTCGCCTACCGCCCGACGGTGATCTTCGGCGGGGGCGTGCCGGTGGCTGTGCCGACCTCGGTGGAGCAAGACTTCCAGGTGACGGTGGCCGACCTGGAGCGGGCACGGTCGCCGCGCACCAGAGCGCTGCTGCTGGGCTACCCCAACAACCCCACCGGGGCGGTGCTGGAAAAATCCCGCCTGGAAGAGATCGCCCGCTGGGCCGAGGAACACGATCTGTTGGTCATCTCCGACGAGATCTATGACCGGCTGGTCTACGGGGTCACGCACACCTGCTTCGCCGCGTTGCCGGGCATGTGGCGGCGCACGATCCTGCTCGGCGGCTTCTCCAAGTCGCACGCGATGACCGGTTGGCGGATCGGCTATGCCGCCGCCCCACGCGAAATCCTCGACGCCATGCGCAAGATCCACCAGTACATCATCATGTCGGCCCCGACCACGGCGCAAGAAGCCGCCATCGAAGCGTTGGCTGGGGGCGAACCCTACGTCGAAGAGATGCGGGCCGAGTATGACCGCCGCCGCCAGGTGATCGTGGCCGGATTTAACGCGATGGGCCTGCGCTGCTTTGAGCCACGCGGCGCGTTCTATGCCTTCCCGCAGATCACCAGCACCGGCCTGGACGACAGCACCTTTTCGGAGCGGTTGCTGACCGAGGAACATGTGGCGATGGTGCCGGGGTCGGCCTTCGGGGAGGCCGGGCGGGGCTTCGTGCGGGCCAGTTATGCCACGGCCCTGCCCAAAATCGAAGAAGCACTGGAGCGGATCGGGCGCTTTGTCGCCCGCTGCCGGGGCTAAGCACCGCAAAGGCGGAACGCCGCGTGGGGAGACAACCGCTCCGCTCGTTGCGTTCCGCCTTTTGGTGCGTGCATGGCACCGAATCTGCTTTCGGAATGTCCGCTATGCTGAATACATCGGTCAATCAATGAGCCACTCTTCACCAGCGGTGTATCTGGAAAGCGAGATCATGCGATGAGCAATACGCCTGAACAGAATTCCCGGCCCCAGCCTTTATCTAGCGAGACCGGCAATGGGGCGAACACAGGGGATGATTCGATTCTCCTCCCGGCGGAAATGATCCACCAGATGGACGAGGACGATGCCCCGGCGGCGCCCAAAACCTCTGTACGGATCGCCCGCACCACCCGCCCGGTGGGGGGGCGATCCGGCAGCCTGATGGCCGATGGCACCCGCCTGGCCGTGGGCGATCTGGAACGGGGCGAGATCTACACCGGCACGCATCCGGGTGACCGGGTGGTGCGGCGGGTGCGCCCCACCGAGATGGGCTTCAAGAGGCTCGGCCCCGGCCACCTGGAGGCGTTGCCCACGGCCACCCGGCCCACCACCCCCGCCGGGCGCATCTTCGACCGGCTCAAGCGGGTGATCATCGGCAGCCCCATCTCCACCGCCGCCGCCGCGCATGAACGGCTGAACAAAATCAAGGCGCTGGCTGTCCTCTCCTCCGACGCACTCTCGTCTGTCACCTACGCCACCGAGGCAATCCTCGCCACCTTGCTGCTCTCCGGCACCAAGGCTTTCGGCTACAACGTGCCCATCGCGCTCGCCATCGCGGTGCTGATCGGGATCGTCGTCTTCTCCTACCGCCAGACGATCTACTCTTACCCGAAAGGCGGCGGCTCCTATATCGTCTCGAAGGACAACCTCGGCACTCTGCCCGGCCTGATCGCCGGGGCCTCGCTGAGCACCGGCTACATCCTCACCGTCTCGGTGAGTATCGCCGCCGGGGTGGCAAACCTGATCTCGCTGCTGGCCCAGGTTGGCGGGGCCGATCTGCGCGCCTACCGGGTCGAGATCGCCGTACTCGCCATCCTGATCCTGGTCTTGCTCAATCTGCGTGGCATCCGCGAGTCGGGAACGATCTTCTCGGCCCCGACCTATATCTTCCTGGTGCTCATGTTCGCCATGATCGGGCTGGGGCTGTACCAGTATGCCACCGGCGCGCTGGGCACGGTGCTAAATGTGCCGGATATTGAACCGGATGGCGGCGCGCAAATTCTCGGCATCTCCGGTCTCTTCTTGTTGCTGCGCGCCTTTGCCAGCGGCTGCGCGGCCCTGACCGGGATCGAAGCGATCTCCGACGGGGTGGCGGCGTTCGAGCGGCCCGAAGCCAAGAACGCGACGCTCACCCTGACCATCCTGGGGGTGCTGCTAGGCGTGATGTTCCTGGGCATCTCCTTCCTGGCCGACCATGCCGGGGTGCGGATTTCGCACACCGAAACGGTCGTCTCACAACTGGGCCGCACGATCTATGGCCTGGGGCCGATTTACACCCTGTTCCTGGTCTTCACCTCGCTCTTGCTGGTGCTGGCGGCCAACACCGCCTTTGCCGACTTCCCCCGCCTGGGCTTCTTCCTGGCCCGCGATAAGTTCCTGCCCCACCAGTTCGCCTTCCGCGGCGACCGGCTGGCCTTCAGCTTTGGCATCATCACCCTGGGTGTGCTGGCCGGGTTGCTCATCGTCATCTTCTCCGGCGAAACCGACGCACTGCTGCCGCTCTACGCCATCGGCGTGTTCACCTCGTTCACGCTCTCCCAAAGCGGCATGGTCGTCCGCTGGTGGCGCAAACGCCCGCCGGGCTGGCAATTCAGCCTGGCGGTCAATGCGGTGGGGGCGACAACCACCGCCCTGGTGGCGCTCATCCTGGCTTTCAGCGGGTTCACCCGTGGGGCCTGGCTGGTCTTGATCATCGTGCCGGTGCTGGTCTTGATGTTCCTGCGGGTCCACAAGCATTATACCAACGTGTCGAACCAGATCAGCCTGGTCGATGTCGATCCGATCATGGGGCGCGCCGCCCAGCAGGGCGGGATGATCCCATCGGCCCCCACGGCGATCCTGCCGAACGAGCCGACCGCCGCCGGGATCCACCCAACCCAGGAAGAGGTGCTCCAGCCCATCGAACATCTGGTGATCATCCCAATCTCGGCGGTGAACCAGGTGACGCTGCGGACGATTGCCTACGCCCGGTCGATCACCAAGAATGTGGTCGGGGTTCACGTCGCCAGTGACGAGGAGGCCGAAGCCGTCGCCGAACTGGAAGCCCAATGGAAGCAGTGGGTGCCCAATGTGCCGCTCGTTGTCGTGGAGTCGCCCTACCGTTCGCTGACCCGCCCGCTGCTGGCCTATATCGACGCGCTGCACCGCCAGCAAGCCGACCGGGTGCTGACCGTCGTGCTGCCCGAATTCGTCCCCGCCCACTGGTGGGAACACTTGCTCCACAACCAGACGGCGCTGCGGTTGAAAGGCGCGCTGCTCGGTCGCCCCGGCATCGTGGTGATCAGCGTCCCCTATCATCTCGATCAACCAACCCTCCAGGCGCTGGCCTAGGCCAGCGGTGCGGTGGCTACTGACCAATCGGTATATCTTACCCACTTTGGCAGCCGGGCCGAGCCACGCGACCTGCCTGCCCCGTGAGACGCAAAGATGACCACCCGTTGCCCCAACTGCCAGACCATAAATAGCGCCGATAGCCGGTTCTGCCTCCAATGCGGCAGTGCGCTGCCCGCCGTGTGGGCACCACCGTCTGCCGAAGAACTGGCGCGGCGGGCGGCTGCCCCG
>JBBSEL010000531.1:0-4137 GCA_038239755.1 Chloroflexia bacterium
AGGTTTGTCTGGCAGCGTGCCCGTGTTAGGACAGTCTCAGCATTGGTAGATGTGCGGGAGAGCATCTCCTATTGGTGTAGTGGCGACCGGCAGGTCGCTTGGTCGGGTGTCCTCGATCTTTACGGATACCCAACCAAGCGACCTGCCGGTCGCCACTACATGAAGATCGAGGCTGACGTGCCGCAATTAGCGGCCTTTGGAACAACGTCGCTATATGCTTCGAGCGTAAGGGCATATCCAGGCGATACCATCAGCGGATCAGGATCGCCCGCGCGGGGGCACCGTCGCAGTCGCGCAGCTTGACGGGCAGGCAGATCAGGGTGTACAGGCCCGGCGTGACCCCCGACAGGTTCAGCCCTTCTACCGGGATCACCCCGGCCTCCAGCAACACCCGGTGGGTGGGCACCCCGGCCCCGAACGGCGCGACCGACAGGTAATCAACCCCCACCAGCCGCACCCCCCGCGCCACCAGCCACTCGGCCCCATCCTCGGCCACGGCGACCAGGTCTTCGTGGAACCGCGGCTGCTCCTCCTGCCAGTAGACTGAATTGCGCGACTGGAACAGGATGCGCTCGGTGCCGGGGGGGATCGGCAGCGCGTCCAACACGGCGGCGGTGATCGACGGGGCATCGGGTGGCACGGCCACCACCAGCGCCGGGCCGACCAGCACCCCCAGGTCCAGCGTATCCGTCCCCGTCCCGCCGGGCACAAAGTGGACCGGCGCGTCCACATGGGTGCCCGTATGCACGCCCATGTTCAGCAGCGACACCGTCGCCGCGTCGCCTTTCGCCTGGTCCATCGCCTGCGTAATCGCTACCGCCGGGTCGCCGGGCCAGGTGACCATCCCCGTATAGACGAGGACCGAAATATCATAAATCTCCATCGATTGCCTCCTGTGTGCGAGATGCGCCAGGCCGCCCCAGGCGTGGCCCTTGCGCGAACAGTATACACCTTTTATAGTGGTCCCAAAGACCGGGAGAGGGGACACGAATGCACGGAGTCGTATCGCTATTGGACAGCACGCACACGGCCCAGGTCGAGTGCCTGTGGGCCGAACTGGACGCGGATTTCGGGGTGCGCGGTGTCGTCATCACCCCCTATCCGCACGTCTCGTACCACGTCGCCGCCCAGTACGATCTGCCCCGGCTGGCTCCGCTCTTGCACTGGCTGGCCGGGGAGACGGCCCCGTTTCGGTTGCGAACGGCGGGGCTGGGGGTGTTTACCGGGGCGCAACCCGTGCTCTACCTGCCGGTGGTCCGCACCGAGGCGCTGTCACGGCTGCACGCGATGCTGTGGGCGGCTATCGCCCCCGTCGCCGAGGGTAGCGACGGCTATTATCACCCCGATCATTGGATGCCGCATATCACCATCGGTTTTGGCGATGTCACGCCCGCCCGGCTGGCCCCGATTATCGAGCGGCTGGCGGCGCGTTCGTTCAACTGGGACATCGGGATCGATCAGTTCGCGGTGATCTACGACAGCGGCGCGGGGCAAGCCGTCCACGCCCGCTATCCCCTGGGATCCCCGGCGCGGGCGGAGCAGACGGAGGAGGCACAATGAGTGATCTAGGCTGTATTATCCTGGCCGGAGGCGAGAGCCGCCGGATGGGCACGAACAAGGCGCTGTTGCGGCTGACCCCCGACGGCCCGACATTGATCGAGCGGGTGGTGGCGACGTTGCGCCCGTTCGGCCCGGCCTTGCTGGTGACGAACACGCCGGAGGTCTACGCCTTCCTCGGCTTGCCGATGGTACCCGACGCGCTCCCCGGCACCGGGGCGTTGGGCGGGCTGTACAGTGGCCTCCTCGCCGCCCCCACGCTCTATAACCTCACCGTCGCCTGCGACATGCCCGCCCTCCAGCCCGCGCTGCTTCAGCACATGGCCGCGCAGCCTCCCGATTATGACGTGCTCATCCCGCGCTGGACCGAGCCGGGGCGCAGCAAACCCGTCCTCGAAACGCTCCACGCTATCTACAGCCGCGCCTGCCTCCCCGCCATCCGCGCCCACCTGGACGCGGGCGACCTGCGCCTGGTCAGCTTCCTGCCCGATGTGCAGGCGCGCTACCTGGACGAACCGGCGCTGCGCCAAATTGACCCCGATCTCGCCAGCTTCGGCAACCTGAACACCCCCGATGATCTGGCCCAGGTGACGGAAAGGAAGACTTAAAAAGTAAGAAGTAAGCAGAGGACATCAGCAACCTGTGGGAGTTGGGAGGCGAATGGTGGCGGGTGAGTTACCCGATCTCTGCTGCCTACCGTTGCGATCTCGCCGCTGCCGTGCTACAATGCCGCCGTTGGCCCCCACCCTGAGCAGCAAAGGAATCGGCCCATGAGCAGCGAAGTAACGACGCACGCACCCGCCGTCCCGGCCCCCGACGAGGCCGCCCTCCCGCACCTGAGCAACGGGCAACTGCTGGCGATCAGCGCCATGCCGTTCGCCCTCAGCGCCTTGTGGGGTGCCCTGGGCACGCTGATCGTGCCACTCCAGGTGGAAGATCTCCTGCGGCGCAGCGGCCTGACCGCCCAGCAAGTGACCGACCAGAAGACGGCTTATCTCGGCCTGGTCGTCGCCGTCGGGGCGCTGACGGCGCTGGTGGTGCCGCCGCTGGTGGGGGCGTTGAGCGACACCAACACCGCCCGGCTGGGCCGCCGTCGCCCCTACGTCATCGGCGGGGTGTTCATCACCATCCTGGGCCTGCTCGGCATGATGACCCCGGCGAACCTGGGGATCTACACCGCCGCCTACTTGCTGCTGCAAGGGGGGTCCAACACCGCCGCCGCCGCCTATGCCGGGTTTATCCCCGATTATGTCGCCCCGGCGCAGCGCGGCCACGCCAGCGGCTGGCTGGGCATGATGAACCTGCTCGGCAACATCGCCGGGCTGCTGTTCGGCTTCTTCGGCCTCCAGCGGGCCAGCGCCGATGCCCTGCTCACCGACAGCCAGCAGCAGCTAACCTACGGCCTGCTCATCGTCCTGACCCTGGTCTTTCTGGCCCTCACCGTCGTCGGCGTGCGCGAACGCCCCCTCACCGGCGCGGTCGTCCGGCCCTCGCTGCTCGCCATCCTCAAGAGCCTGTGGCTCGACCCGCGCAAGCATCCCGACTTCGCCTGGGTTTGGATCACCCGCTTCTTCATCACGATGGGTTTCAACACGGTCCAGTTTTTCCTCATCTACTTCTTGCAAGATGTGGTCGGCATCGCCCGCGACCAGTTGAGCAAATACGGAGCCTATCTCTACCTGGGGCTGTTGCTCAGCGCCGCCGCTGCCGCGATCATCGGCGGGCGGCTCTCCGACCGGCGGGGGCGTAAGCCGTTGATCTACGCCGCCGGGGCGATCATGATCGTCACCGCGACCGCTTTCATCACCTACATCGTCCTCCAGACCGTGCCCCTCCCTGGCCCGTTCCTGGCGACGTTCAACACCGTCTTCTACCTGGCAATCGGCTTTGGCTTCGGGTACGGCAGCTACCAGGCGGTGGACTGGGCGCTGGGCACCGATGTGCTGCCCAACAAAGAGACGAACGCGGCCAAAGACCTGGGGGTGTGGCACATCGCCTTTGTGCTGCCCGGCTCGCTGGCGACCCCCCTCGCGGGCTGGCTGCTCACCCTGGCCGGGAGCCTGGGGGTAGGAGCCGCCAGCCGCTACAGCCTGGTCTTCGTCATGTCCATCGTCTATTTCGTCCTCGGCACGGTGCTGGTCCGCAACGTCCGCAAAGCGCGGTAGCCGGGGATCAGGCCGGGGCCGTCACCGGCAGGCGGCGCGCCCGGAGCAATGCCCACAGCACCAGCCCGAACAAGGCCACATGGGCGAGCAGCACCGCCAGGGCCAGCAGGGTCACCAGCCCATTAGCGCGACCGAGTTGCCGGACCACTTCGGCCAGGTCGAACAGGGTCGCCGCCCCTGCCGCGAGGGCCACCAGGAGCAGGCCGTTCCGACCCAGCAGGAACAGGGCACCGAGCAGCACCCCCCAGCCCACCACGATAGCGGCGATAACCGCCGGGTTTTCCAGGTCCACCCCCAGGACTTGCTCCCGCGCCAGGGTGCTTTCCGCCCCTTCACCCGCCGTCGCTGCTGCCGCGACCGGGGCCGGGGCTTTTTCGGCGGCTTCGCCCGCCGCGCTCCCTTCGGCGGGCTGCGC
>JBBSEL010000532.1:0-4133 GCA_038239755.1 Chloroflexia bacterium
CACAAGTAGCTATTCCAGGCGGAACGCTGCCCGCGCCCCCACAGTCGCCCAACGGTCTACACCTCACGGCCTGTTGCACAGGTCGGCGCTACCCTACGCCGGATGCCTCTACAGCGACAACTTCCGCGTTTAACGATCTGGCCTGGACCATCATTCTAAAATGAAGAGGGCACCACATCCCATATTCGGATGCGGTGCCCGTTCGTCTTTTCGTCCCTTCGTTTCGTGCGTTTCGTCGCCTTCGTGCTTTCGTGGTTCAAACCCTTCGTTTCGTCCCTGCGTGCTTTCGTGGTGCGGCCCCAGGGTCAGACCCCCGCCGCCACCAGGGACCGCGCGGCGGGGGGGAGGACCAGCCCGGTGCTCGCCGCCGGTTGCATGAAGTCGAGCAGGGGCCAGGTGCCGTCGATGATGCCGGTGGGGTCCACACCCAGCCACTGCTTGAGGATGCTGGCGTAGACGCCGCGGAAGTCTTGCTGGTGGACGATGTCGCCATCCTGAAGGTTGGTCAGGTCGGGCGGGGTGCCGTAGAAGCCGCCCTTGATCCCACCGCCGACGAGGAACATCGGCAGGGCGGTGCCGTGGTCGGTGCCCGCGCTGGCGTTCTCGCCCACCCGCCGCCCGAACTCGGAGAAGGTCGCCGCCAGCACATCGTCGGCCTTGCCCAGGCGGTCCATGTCCTGGAAGAACGCGCCCAGGCCCTCGTCCAGGTATTGCAACAGTTGGGTATGGGTGCGGGACTGCGCGGCGTGGGTGTCGAACCCGCCCAGCGAGATGTAGAAGACCCGCGTGCCCACGTCTGCCGCGATCACCTTGGCGATCAGCTTCAAGCCTTCGGCAAACGGGTTGTTGGGGTAGGTGATCCGCTCGTCGTAGCGGCCCACCACCTGCTGCAACAGCGTGCTGCTGTCGAGGGCTTCCAGCGCGGCCAGGCGCACGAACTCGTCGTTGCCGGGGGCGTGATTGGCCGAGCAGATGTGGTGGATGGCGTCCACCTGGGCTGTCCGGTCGGCGGCGAAGCGGCCATCGGCGCGGAACTGGTACGATTCGACGTTGGCGATGGAGGGCACGACCGTGGACTCGGTCCAGAGGGTGCGCGGCAGGCTGTTACCGATGTTCACCGCCTTGAGCAGCCGGTCGTCCTCGCAGTCGTCGCCCGCCAGGTAGCGGCCTAGCCAGCCGGTCGGCTCGTTCACGTCGGGGTGCGCCGTCTGCCAGATGTCCATCGCCCGGAAGTGCGACCGGTTGGGGTTGGGGTAGCCCACGCTCTCCAGCACCGCCACATGCCCGCTGTCGTACAAGCCTTTCAGCGAGCGCAGGGCGGG
Source organism: Chloroflexia bacterium (assembly GCA_038239755.1). Taxonomy (GTDB): domain Bacteria; phylum Chloroflexota; class Chloroflexia; order QHBQ01; family JAICKM01; genus JBBSAN01. The sequence continues at coordinate 1,323 of JBBSEL010000532.1, forward strand.
GTGCAGCCCCATCTGCGCGGTCAGCGGCAAGACCTGTTCGCGGGGCACGGCCAGGGTCGGGCGCATGGTGTAGTAGGCCGCGTTGCCGTAGGGGATGACCGTGTTCAGCCCGTCGTTGCCCCCGCTCAGTTGGATGACCAGCAAGATCCGCTTGCAGGTGTTCGGGTCGGGCGCATTGCTCCCCGGCACCCCCTGCCGCTCGCTGGCATAGGCCGCCTTGACCAGGAACGAGGGGGCCACGACCCCCAGCGCTGCCAGCTTGATCCCGCTCGCTAGAAAATCGCGTCGTGTGACTGCCATGAGAAGCCCTCTTTCTTTCCGCACGCTGCGTGGCGTGAAACGTGAAACGTGAAACGTGATTAGTTGCGTATTGCGTATTGCGTATTGCGTATTGCGTAAGTCTTTGTACTCAGCACTCAGCACTCAGCACTCAGCACTCGTCTTAGTTCATCTGGTAGGAGGGGCTGCTGACGATCAGGCGGACGAGGCCGCGCAGTTTCAGATCGGTCAGCGGGCCGCTGGCGTAGTCGAGCAGGGTCTGGCGCACGGCGAGGGGTTCGGAGCTACCGACGAACAGGTCGAGCAGGCCGTCCACCGTGGCGGTCGAATTGGCGGCACTGCCAACCAACCCCCGCACATCCACTGCGCCCCGCCCGTTGCCTGTTGGCAGTAAGAGCTGTTCGGCCAGGTTGGTGCGGGTGAAATAGGTGGTCGGGTTCATCCAGTCCGCGCCGCCGGGCCAGCCGCCGACGTTGGGCGGATTGTAGAGCGTCATACCCATGCTGCTACAGGCGCGGGCGGCCTGGCGCAGGGCGTTGGCCCCCGCCGCGCTGCCCAGGAAGGCCGGATCGGTCAGGCCGAGCGTCTTGTACAGGCCGGTCAGGAACTCCGGCGGGTTTTTGATCGTGTTGTAATAGGCGGCCTCGGCGCGGAAATCGTCGCTGAGGAAGAGCCAGCGCAACATCGCGCCGATGTTCATGCCGCTATCAAGGTAGACCCCGGCCAGCTTCGCCACGCCCGCATCCGACGGGGTGTCGTTGACGAACCAGCGCCACATCTTGCGGGCCAGCAGCTTGCCCGTTTCGGGCCGGGGGGCGAGCATCTTGACCACATCGCCGCCGTCCCAGTTGCCAGTCTGCCCGAAGATCGTCTTTGCGCCCGTATCGTGCTGGCGGGGGTGGAACTCGTACTGGAACGTCTGGCGGTTCAGGCCCCAACCACTGAAGGCGCGGGCCACCTCTTTCACATCGGTTTCGGAATAGTTGCCGATGCCGATGGTGAACAACTCCATCAATTCCCGCGCCCAGTTTTCGTTGGGGTGGTTCTTGTTGTTGGTGGCGTTGTCCAGCCAGAGCAACATGGCCGGGTCCTGCGCCACGCTCAGCACCAGATCCTGGAAATTGCCCAGCCCGGCACTGCGGAACAGGGAAGCCTGATCGTACATCAGGGGCGGCTGCTTGACTTTGGGGAACCCGGTGGCAAAGTGATTGTGCCAGAACAGCACCATCTTCTCTTGCAGCGGGTGGGCGGTCAGCATCATCCGCCCCAGCCAGGCTGCTTGCCCATCGGCCAGTTTGTTGTCGGCGTCGAGGGTGCGGCCCAACGCCTGGAGGGTCCGCTCGGTCGAGCTGTCGTCTACCTGCGCCGGGTTCAACAGGCGGTCCACCGCCGCCTCGTAGTTCAGCGCGGCATACGTCGCTATCTCTGCCGGGGTGCCACCAAATCCGGCCCGGCGCAACAGGTGCGCCGCCCACCCTTGGCTCTCAGTCGCCATCGGCTAACTCCTTTCTCCCGTCCCGCGCCGCCCATTTATCCAGCAGGGCTTCTCGCAGGCGTAAGTTGAGTATACCAAACGACACGCGATAGCGGGTTAGGCTAGCGTAAGGGCTGTGTTAAATGTTTGTAAAACCGGGGGCGCGCACACCGGGGCAGTGCCTAAACGACCCCGCACCGTGCCCACCGCCCAACCAAAAAGGGGTGGCCCGTACAGGCCACCCCCGATTTCCCGGCTAGTGATTAGCGCGGGCGCGGGTGGAGCGGGGGCGTGATGGCGATGTAGACCATTTTGCTGATCTGGGCACGCGAGGCGGGGTAGCTGGGGCGGTACTCGCGGCAACTCGCCGTCGGGGTTGGTTCCGGGGTCAGGCGCAGGCAGTCGTAGCCGCCGACCACGTCATACTGGTAGGCCGTTTCGATGTAGGAATAGGCCCAATAGGAGGTGGGAACATCGGTAAAGGTGGGCGAGAGCGGATTGGCGAGGGGCCAGCCCGCCGCCAGCACGACCACCTTCGCCAACTGGGCGCGGGTGACATTGTTGTTCGGGCGGAAGTAGAGGCCGGGGCACGGCTCGCCGGGGTCGCCGCAGGCATAGCCCCGGAAGACCCCCTGCGCCGCCGCCGCCTCTACATAGGGGTAGAAGACGTTGCTGGCAGGCACATCGGCAAATGTGGGTGTGGTCGGTGTGACGCGCGGCAGGGCGAAGCCGATGGTCAGCATCTTGGCAAGCTGCGCCCGCGTGGTGTTCGACTCGGGGCGGAACTCCTGGCAACCTGCCCCGCAGGTGTAACCCTGGGCGATATTGTTGCAGTAGACCCACTGGATATAGCCGTAGGCCCAGTATTCCACCGCCACATCGCGGAAATTGGCCCGGCAACTGCCGGGGGTGCCGGTCACCGTCGGGGTCGCCGTCGCGCCGCCCGATGTCGCGCTGGGCCGGGGGGTGCTGGTCGCCACCGGGAGGGGCGTGTCGGTCACCGTGACGGTGGGGGTGATCAGCCCGGCGGGGCGGTCCAGCGAGTGCCCCAGGCGCGG
>JBBSEL010000533.1:0-4113 GCA_038239755.1 Chloroflexia bacterium
ACCCGGCCCTCATAGCGCTCGACCTCTTCGGCCAGGCGACCCAGGCACTGGTCCATCACCGCTTTGACCTCTTCGGGGTCCAGCCGCTCGGCCAGTTGGACAAAGCCGGAGATGTCGCCAAAGACAATCGTGACCAGCTTGCGCTCGTCCATCGTCGGCACCAGACGCGAGTCGAAGCCGCCGGTGGTGGCAGACACGCCGGAGAAGAGTCCGGTCGGTTCAACGGGGTTGGGCGGCGCGTCCAGGGTGACCGGGGCGCGGTCGGGTTGCGGAGTGTGGGGGGGGAGCGCGGAGGATGTGCCGGAGTGATGGCCGTTGCCGTTGCCGTTGCTCGTGCCATTCCCATTCCCGTTGCTGAGGGGCGGCAACACGGTATTGGGGGCCAGCGGGGCGGTGCTGCGACGGCGCGTTGGCGAGAGTGCCACAGGGGCGTTGGCGACAGCAACTACCTCCACCAGGAGGCTTGCCCCGCACTGTCCGCAGAAGCGCATCCCCGGTGCGGTGGCCCCACCGCAGGCCGGGCAGGGGATTGTCTCGCCCAGGGCGCTCCCGCATTGCCCGCAGAAGCGCATGCCGGGGGGATTCTTAAATTGACATGTGGGACAGTCCATCTCCGTCCTTACCGTTGCCCATCGGCCCACTGAGCAGGGCCTTTACACTATTATAGCATAAGGCACCAGGCAGAATGGTGGGTAAAACAGAGAGCTTACAGCATTGGAAGATCTCCAAGTGGCCGGTGCAGGCGCAGGACGCACCAGCCTGAAATTGATTACTATTTTCCTATCGTAACAAAGGTGTATTCATCCGATTGACAGAAGTGCCGGGGGCAGGGCCGCCCCCGCCCCCGGCCTGTGGCTCAGGAGCGGCGGTGCGCCCGCATGGGAATACCGCCGGGGAGGATCGATGTGATGAAGCCCGCAAAGTGCGGTGGCTCGGCGCGGGCGGGTTCCAGGGTGTAGTGGCGCAGCACATGGGCGGCCAGTACTTTGGCCTCCACCTGGGCGAAGTGCTGGCCGATGCAGACCCGCGTGCCGCCGCCAAAGGTGACCAGCGAATAGGGGGTCTTTTTGTCCTCCTCGCGGGGCGGGGCGAAGCGGTCCATGTCGAACCGTTCGGGATCTTCAAAGACGTGCGGCAGCCGGTGCGATCCGGCCAGTGACAGCCGCACGCGGGTTCCGGCGGGCACATGGGTCCCCGCGAATTCGAAGTCCTGCGATGCGCCACGAGGGACGGTCAGCACCGGGGGATAGAGCCGCCCGGTTTCGCGGATGAACATGTCCAGTTGCTTCATCGCCCGGATGCTCTCCATCGAGAGGCCGCCGTCGGGGTCGCGGGGGATGGCATCCAGTTCGGCCTCGATCCGTGCCCGGTCGGCGGGCCGGGTCGCCAGCAGGTAGAGCATCCACGCGCCCAGCGAGGTCGTTGTCTCGTGCCCGGCCACCAGCAGGATGTTCAGATGGGCCAGCACCTGTTCGTCACTGAGCGCCTCGCCGTTTTCATCGCGGGCGTGGACGATCATCTCGACGACATCGTTGGGGTGGTCGCTGGGGGGCATCCGTCGCCGCGCCTGGATCATCGGCACCAGCATCCCGATCAACTCTGCGCGGGCTTGCAGGGCGCGCATCCAGTATTCTTCTTCGGTTTCCACCACCTCATCGGCGTGGAGCAGGACGTAGAACAATTCACGCAGTCGGTCCACTTCGGCCCCGGTGCGGAAGCCCGCCAGCGCCGCGGCAGCCACGTCGAAGGTGATCTCGCGCGACTCGCGGTAGAGGTCGATTTCTCCCCGCTCCGGCCAGTCGCGGGTGCGGTCGGCGATCACCCGCTGGATCAGCGGCAGGTAGGCCGACATATAGGCACTGGCAAAGGCCGGGTTCCACATCCGGCGGTGGACGGCGTGTTCGGGGTCGTCCATGTTCAGCAGCCCCTTGCCCATCGTCTCCCCGATGATCGGGGTCCAGCCGAGATCATGGCTGAAGTGGTCACGGTGGCTGTGGAACACAAAGCGGTTGGCTTCCGGCCCCACCATCCAGACAAAGCGGATGCCACTCAGCGGACCATCGGTGACAGTGCGCTGGAAGATCGGGCCGTGGGCTTCGGCCTGGGCAGCAATCACGCTGGGCAGCCGCCCGCTCATGAAATCGTCGTCGCTAACGCGGAGGACAGGAAGATCGGAGACGGTTTTGGTCATGGTCATAGCACCTCCAGGAAGACCGGCGAGGCCGCGGGCCAGGCCATCCGGTATAACATCGCAAAGGGAAAGGTCCTAACAGCCGGGAGTCACAGGCGCGGCATCGCGCCGGGGTACACCCTCCACAAAGGTATACGTACCAGGGCTGCCGTGGGGTTACGGCACACCGGAGCCGGATAAGAAAAAAAGAGGCCCACCACCGCGTAGCGAGCCTCCCCTGGTGCAGGTTTGGATACTAGGCGGCCTGGGTCACCAGGACCGGGGCCGGATCCTCGTCCACCACCCCGGCGGCTTGCTCCGGCGACAACTCATACATCACCGGGGCGAAGTTGTGGGTGATCAACTCTTCGCCCAGGAGGTTGCCGCTGGCCCGGTCGCGCACGTCGCGGTAGAGCCAGTTTTCACGGTAAAGTTGCCCACCCCGGCGCACGAAGCGGTGGTCGCGCTCACGCACATGGTACTTCACCGCCACCGGCGCGTCCGACTCGATGCTGCCGCACAGTTCGCTATCGGTCAGCCAGAGCGAGAGCCAGAAGGGCTGCTCGGTCGGGTTGGTCAGTTGCAGGTCCACGTAGTTATAGAAGACGGTGGCCCCGCTGCCGAAGGGCAAGACCCGCCCGCTGTCGGGGAAGGCGTCGAACTGGTGGTGGTTGCGCTCGGTCACCTGGAGCGGGGTGTGGAGCGCCATCCAGTGGATCAGGTTGGAAAGCTGGCACAGCCCGCCCCCGACCCCGCGCGCCATCCTCCCGCTGTGGATCAGCAGGCCCTCGACGTAACCCCGCCGCGCCGTCGGCTCTCCGATCAAGTACCAGAACGAGAACGTCTCGCCTGGCGCGATGACGATGTGGTTGATCGCCTCTGCCGCCAATCGCAGGTTGGTGATCTTGTTCTGCTGAAGCTGCATGTCTACGTCGCCCAACCGGCGCATCAGGATCGAGCGATGGTGCGTTACCTTATAGCGAAAGCGGGCATCGTCGGCGCTGCGGGTGCGCGCCAGGCGCCGCCCCGCCCGAAGCCAGTGCAACCGGCGGGCAACGGTATGCCGCTCCACACTAAGCTTGTACAATAAAGGATGTTTGGAACTCAAAGCCATGGCCGCAACCTCCGTCTTATCCCTGGATCTCCCTCAACCAGGCGAAACAGACCACATTTACCACGTTATGTCACGTATTATAACAGGTTTTTAGGCGATATGTATCTTCTAGTGGACCGAGTTTAGGACCAACATTTGTCCCGACGGCAATCCGGCCTCTGCTGCCGGACGTTCTATGATCGAGACGATCCTACTGAGAAAAGAGTTGCACCTTGACGCTCCCGCGCCGCTCCGCCTATAATAACGTCATGAAGCCTCGCCCCCCGCGCCGCTGGCTGCGGTATTTGTTGCTCCTGTGCAGCCTCCCGGCCCTGGTCGGGTGCGATTGGTTCGGGCCTGCGGCCCCGGCTCCCACCCTCGCTCCCACCCCTGGGGTGACGACTACCACCCCCGGCTCTACGACGCCACCCGCCACCGTCCCTGCCCCCAGCGCCACGCCCCTGCCCGCCGCTACCGCCACGGCCAGCACCGCGCCGCAGGGCACGCCCGTGCCGCAGGGGGGCACCCTGACCATCCGCCTGCCGAAAGACGTGACGACGCTCAACCCCTTCTTCATCCCGCGCAGCGTCACCGACATTGACCAGGCAGCGCAGACGGTCACCGGGCTGATTTTCAGCGGGTTGACCCGGCTGGACAACCGCCTGCAACCGGTGCCCGACCTGGCCGAGTCGTGGACCCCCGCCGCCGATGGGTTGAGCGTCGATTTCAAGCTGCGCGACGGGGCATTGTGGTCGGACGGCGAGCCGGTGACGGTAGACGACGTGACCTGGACCTACCAGAGCGTCCTCAAGCTGCCCACGCCCAGCACCCTCCAGATCCATTTGCAGGA
>JBBSEL010000534.1:0-4103 GCA_038239755.1 Chloroflexia bacterium
ACCCGTTCATCGTCACCGGCCACAAGCTCATCAGGCGCATACGAATGGGCTCAACTCGTCACCGCAACGACGAGCCGGTGGCACACCGCGCTCGACGGGTGTGTTCTATGACGATTCCTATGATCGGGCGCTGCTTCCGCCGGGGAGTGCGTGTTCCGGGGCGGCCACCAAGCTGGGCACCGAAGTGCTCTATGACGAATCGATCGATAAGAACCCGGATGCTGTCGATGGGGGCGGCGACGCCGGGGTCGGCAGCATCGATCCGACCAAACTGCCGATTGATCCGGCGACCTGCAAGCCGCTGTACCCGCATAGCTATCTGAAGGTGAACACGATCTTTGAGGTGGCGCGCACTGCGGGCCTTTACACGGCCTGGGCCGACAAGCACCCGGCCTATGACCTAGTGAACGGCCCGTCTGGTAAGGGCGTGGCCGACCTGTATACGCCTGAAATCGCTGCTGGCAACTCGACGAGCAGCATCGCCCTGACCGAGGCGAACGACGACCTCAAAGTGCAGGCCATCCTCAACGAGATCGCCGGGAAGCGCCATGACGGGAGCAAAGCGGCTCCCGTGCCCGCGATCTTCGGCATGAACTTCCAGGCCGTGAGTGTGGGCCAGAAACTGGCCGGTAACGGCTACCTCGACAGTCAGGCCCAGCCCAGCGCCGGACTAGCCGAGGCACTGGCCCATACCGACCAATCGCTCGGCAAGATGGTCGCCGCGCTGCGCACCCGCGGCCTGCTGGCGTCCACCCTGATCATCGTGACCGCGAAGCACGGCCAGACGCCGATTGATCCGAGCAAGCGCAAGATCGTGCCCGATAGCACCATCCCCACGATGATCAGTAATACCATTCCCGGCGGGAAGGATCTGGTGGCCCAGGCCAACGGGGACGACTTCGAAATGATCTGGCTAACCGACCACACCCAGGTGGATGCCGTGATCGGCCAGTTGCAGACCCCGGCGGCTGAGGCACAGGCGGGCATTCAGGAGATCCTGGCCGGCGACGCCCTGAATCTGCGCTTCGGGGACGCCCGTGCCCCCTCGCGCACCCCGGATCTCCTCGTGCTCCCCAACTATGGCGTGATCTACGCCGGAGCCAAGGCGACGAAGCTATCGGAGCACGGTGGGTTCAACAGCACCGACACCAATGTGGCCCTGCTGATCTCCAACCCGGCGCTGCATCACGCTGTGGTCGCCGCGCCGGTGCAAACGACCCAGGTCGCGCCGACGATCCTGAGTGAGTTGGGACTGGACACGACGGCCCTGCAAGCCGTGCGCCAGGAAAGCACCCCGCTGCTGCCCGGAATTAGCCCGCACGTCGGTCGCTAACTTCGGGTAGCCGCCCGCCCGACGGACGGCTAAACGGTGACCCCGCCCTGAGCTGAGTCAGGGCAGGGTCTTGTCTACTGCAGGGCCGACGCATCTAAATTAGGCACAGGCAGGATGATTTTCGCCTAAAACGGCCCAAGTTGCGATAAAACGCCGTGCCTGGCCGCAACGTAAGCAAACCCGCGCCTACTCTCGGCACGCCTAATTTCGATGCGTTGGCCCTGTTGTCTACTGGGGAATGTCTTGCACCACCGCTGAAACGTGGCGCGCCGACGCTGTTCGCCTTCGGGTGGCGTTCCGACTGCTACGGGATCTGCGACTTTGCAATAGCCCTGCTTTGGTCCGTGACTTGCCGGATGGGGCGGCCGTTGCCCGGGCGACCCCTGCGCCAGCGCGCTGCCAGGTGTCAGGCCGCCCGACCCTCTCCAGCAAACCCGCTGCCGCCGCGATCCAGCGGGAGTCGTCTCAGCCGTTCTGTCCCGCCATCACGTGGCGGTAGCCAATGGCGGCTGCGTCAGGATGGTGCCCAATACCGTCCAGTTACCGGCGCGTCGGTCATCCAGGTAGACCCGCACATCCGCCCGCTGCTTGATCAGGGTGCTGATCGTGGGTACGTCTCGCGGGTAGCCGATCAGGATCGCGCCCACAATCTGGCTGTCGGCGATCACCAGCTTGCGATAGCAATGCTTCGCTGGCTCATCCAGGGTGATCACCGTGTCCTCGCCGGATTGGGCCTCGCCGCTGCCCCATCGGCGCGACATCGAGGCCCACCACCTTGAGCACGGTGACGGGGACGGTTTCGGCGTACTGTCCCGTGCCGCCGGCGATGTTTGCGTTTGGGTTAACTTGACAGTCGCCGTGTCCCTGCGGCGACACCCTCAGCGATCAAAATAGCCAATCCAGTAAGTTCTAGGGCTGCCCCAGGTGCTATTCTTAGGTCAGTACCGTCGATTGAGAGCAAGCATCTGGAAGGAACCTGCGTGTCGTTGCTGATACCCTTGGAGACCGCGGCTACCTCACTGCCTGCGCTGGTGACTGCGGAAGATTAATTCAGGTGTACTCGTTCAGGCTTAATCACTACATTTGCACTTTTTACAATTCATTCCTGCCGTTCGCAAGGCCTGCCCACATCTTGAGGCTGATTGCCGTATTGGCCCTAAATGTGGCCCAGTTATGACGTTTAATCAAAAAGTGCAAATGTAGTGCTTAATCTGACAGGAGAGGAACGCATTAAAAAGTCGTGGGGCGCGCAAAAGGCAGGAGGATTGCACGCCAAAGCACCGTGCGCCGGAGCCAGCAAACGTGCCCAGGCATTAGACCGTATCGCTGCAGTGTGCACCTGTCGTCGCGGCCTCGGCGCTATCCCTGCCATCGAGGGTTCAGAGAGACCGTAGAAATCAGGTTAGCCTTTGCGCCGCTGAGATGCCCCCGAGTTTTAGGGCTTCCCGTAGCATGATACCGGGGGCAAAGTGGCGATCGCCCGACCACATCAAGCCGTTTCGTCAAGCCACTCTCTCGCGTGGCAAGCGTTCGTGCCTGTTGCAGGCGGCGTAAAGGCAGTCGGGCCAGTCGTTAGTCGCTGAGTGCCAAAACTGTCCCTTTTACGAACGTTGATTTGTGAAACGGCTTTTGGAACTGGCGCTGCCCGGTGAACAGGCACGAGGTCAGCCTACGTGAAGGTGTGGTAGTAGGGGCGTCCTAAGGGGACCTTTTAGGCACCAGACTTCAGCCTGAACAACGCCCGGATCCTTTTCTGGATGGTAGATCGTAGCGCGGTTGCGACGTGACGTACAGCCCGATGGCGGACCACCACAGTGCAATATTGTGAGCGCGCTGTCTTCGAGGACCACCTGTCCAACCCGGCTCCGTTTAAGATCCTGCCCCAGCGGCTCGCCCGCCTGGCCTATTCAGCTCGTGACGAATTGCTGCCGATCTTCATCAAATCCTAACCTTCCTCCTCCTATCTCTTAATCTGTGGAACGTAGACTCAAGGTATAGCGGTGGGATCGCCGCAGCGCCAGCAACGGTCGCCCACGGCAACCGTCGGCAATGCCCAGCAGCGCCGGGCGCAGGCCGGTGGTCGATAGAGCCGAAGTCTGCCCGATCCAGCGGGCTATGGCTCCGGAGTACATATTCTCATGGAGCTTTAATTCGGTACTAACTCAGTCTTTAAGTATATCCGGTAGAATCAGCATAGCGCATGGAAGAAGCCCGGGCCATCGGCAGCAGCCTGGACCGGAGCGGACAGCCCGCCCGCGCAGTCTCGCCAATTTCCGGGGCAACACGGGAGGGGAGAAAGAGGCACCAACGATGGCGGACGAACCGAGTGGGGGCCCATTGGCGAGCGCGCCCGTAGAGTGGACGCCGGTGGAGGGACCGCGCCCGGCACAGCTTACCCCCACGCTATCCACCCTGCCCCCTGCTCCCATCCACACCCTGCCGGGGTCCCGGAGCGGTACAGGCCGGGTAAGCGGGGTGCTGTTGAGCATGATGCTGATCCTTGGGCTGCTGGTGGGCGGCGTGGGTGGCGGCGCGACCGCCTGGCTGCTGGGGCGCATGGCGGCGCCCGCGCCCGGACCGGCAGCAGCGCTCGCCGCCGCGCCTTCCACCCCAACGTCCGCCCCAAGCACCGCGTCGCCGACACCTCCGCCCGCGACCCCGACTCCCGCCCCATCCGCGACTCCGACTCCCGCCCCGACTCCCACTCAGTCTGTCGCCGCCAGCACGACGGTCGGCCAAATCTACCAGCAGGTGGCCGGCGCCATCGTGG
>JBBSEL010000535.1:0-4102 GCA_038239755.1 Chloroflexia bacterium
GTGGTGTGGGCCGAAGTGCCGATGCCAAAGGACAGCCGCTCCTCCGGTGAAGGGTGACTTGCTTGAGCCGTGTGCCGCGAAAGTGGCCTGCACGGTTCTGAGGGGAGGAGGGCATGGTGACGTGCTCTCCTTACCCGGAGAAGTGTTCCTCAAAATCAACGGAAAGCTTCATTACCTGTGGCGGGCGGTGGATCAACACGGCAATGTACTGGACATTCTCGTGACCGCACGGCGGGACAAACAGGCGGCGAAACGCTTCTTCCGCAAAGTGTTGAAGCGCTGCCGGTATGTGCCGCGGGTCATTATTACGGACAAGCTCGCCAGCTATGGCGCGGCCAAGCGGGAGTGGGACCGAGGGTCGAGCACCGTCAGCACAAAGGGTTAAATAACCGCGCAGAAAACTCGCATCAACCAACGCGCCAGCAGGAACGGCAGATGCGCCGGTTCTGGGTCGGCGGGACACGCCCAACGCTTTTTAGCAGCATTTGAACCGATGGCGGGGCATTTCCGGCTCCGCCGCCACCGCATGCCCGCCGCTGACTACCGGGCGGCGCGGACGCGTCAATTCGCCAGTTGGAATGCGGTGACGGGGGGCCAAATGGCGGTATAAAACATCAGGGCTGGATTGAGGAAACGCGGCACTCGGCGGAATCCGTGCCTGGTATTCCTCAACCCGGCCAAGAATAAGCAACAAGTTGACAATACCATTTTGCCTGCGCGAAACCGCAAGATAGCGTCCGAGCCTATTCCGACAGGATCTTATCGGCCCACACAATCAGTTCGACCAGCGTCGCAGGCGTCGCAAACTGCGCATTTTTCCCTGCCAGGTCTGTGTCTTGAACCCCCCGGGCTCGCGCACAGGCCGTTCAGATGTGTAGCGGGATCCTGAGCACCCTGGTCTGCGCCAGGGTTTCGGCCAGCGGCGGCCAGCCGACCGGCACCACCGCGGCGGCCAGGGCGCTCCGCATCAGGGAGACGGCCTCCCCTAGCAGGAAGATCTGGACCGCGTGCCCGGCCTCGGCCAGGGCGTTACCATGCAAAAACGCGAAGGCAGCTTTCGTCGGATCATCCGATCCCCAGGCGCTTTTGATCAGTACCTTCAGCATTGGATCCTCCGGGCGGCGGCTAGCGCGCTACAGAACCCACAAAAAAAGAACCCCAGACAGTCCTTGCGGAGCATCCAGGATTCTCCTATCCCCTTTGCCGGAGTGTAACCTGCGGCAGCTGGAATAACCAGCACGCACCTCTTACGAAGCTTGTTCTGGCAGTTCAACCTTCCGATATTTCTACCATCCTGTCGAAGTGAGGTCATCATAGCTCCGTTCCGGCGGGGAGTCAAGCCGCTTTTCCACCAGTTTCTCCACCATTTTATCCTGTAATGTGCGAAATCGCATACGGGGAAGCAAAGTGCTCTTGCATAGGCGGTATTTGTGCTTGCCATAACGCCGGGGTATGGCTCGTGCCGGCCCTTCACGCCTGCTCTACCCGATACTTGCTCAACTCGCCACGTTGCTTTTCGACCTGTTTACCCGAAAGTCTCGCCGCGATCCGCAGCAGGATCTCGAAATCCTGCTCCTGCGCCAGCAGCGACGCATTCGGCCACGTCCTCAGTCTGACCGCCCCTGCCCCGCGCGTTGGGAGAAATTGGGGCTAGCCGTGCTTGCTGCTCGCTTTACTGGCCGCGGGCGGGGGGCCAAAACCAAACTAGACCCGGTGTTATGGCTATGCAAGCCCGACCCCGTGCTCAAATGGCACCGCGCGGTGGTTCGCCGTCAATGGCGCTTTGATAACCGACCAAAAAATGGCCGACCCGCCACGGATCCGGCGCTTCCGACGCTGCTCCGGCGCCTGGCCCAAGAGAATCCAAGCGGGGGCACCAGTAAGTTGCCCGGGGAGTTACTCCAGTTGGGCGACACGATCGGACGTTCGACGGTGAGCGACATCCGCCAACGTCAGCACGTCGCGCCCGTACCGGAGCGGGTTAAGCCGGGGGGTCGTTGGCGCACCTTGCTACGTCATTATGGTCAGCAAGTTTTGGCCGGCGCTTTCTTCACGGTCGAAACCGCCTGGCTCAAGACCCGGTAGGCGTTGTTCTTGATCGAACGCGGCCGTCGGCGGGTGCCTTGCGCGGGCGGCACCGAACATCCGACGGCAGAATGGGTGGCCCAGCCAGCGCGGCAGCTGACCGGGACGCTGCCCGATGAGCCGCGATCGCGGCGCTGCCTGATCCATGATCGGGCTGCGAAATTTCCGGCGAGCTGCGACCGCATCTTCGCCGCCGAAGACAGCGCGATCGTGCGCACCCCCGACCGGACACCCACCGCGAATGCCTTGGCCGAACGTGGGGTCCGATCCGTGCGCGAAGAGGCGTTGGACCAGCTCTTCATCGTGAATCAAGCGCATTGGCGTCGCGTGCTGAGCGAATAGGTCGATTATTTCAACCGGGCCCGACCGCACCCAGGCCTGGAGCAGCGCGGCCCGATACCCCTCGAGCGGGGTCGCCACGTTGGAGCAGGGCAACGGCGGGATGGACTGGGCGGGATCATCCACGATGATGATCGGGCGGCTGCTTGAGCGCCAGTGTAGCGCGGATGGGTTGCCGCATAGTACAGGCTGCGTTACGCGGCATCTTGGTCTGGGACAACTTAGCGGGCCAGCGGAACTTTGACCTCCGCCAGTGGCTGCGGCAGCAGGGAGTGCTGGTGGTGGCGACGCCTTGGGACGGGTCGTGGTTGAACAGGGCCGAGTCGGTGCAGCGGATCCTCGGGCAGCGGGCGCTCGCCGGGCAGCAGCCGACGAGTGCCCAAGAAATCAGGGGCTGGTTGGAGGGATACAGTGGTGGGGTGGAATAAGCACCCGACGCCGTTCATGTGGGGGAAGCGCCACGAGCGTCGGGAACGCGCCCGGTTACGGCGGCGCGCCGGGTCGGGCGCGGTGATCCCGATCCTCAACTGAGTGTGGCATGACCCACTAGGTCTCATCCCCCCGCCAGGAGTCGTTCGTAGGGCGCCGGTGGGTCCGGACCCGCTGTTCCAGATCGGGCGCCTAGCGCTGCACCCCGCGGTAAAGGGTCGTCTGATCGCCCCGCCGGCCCCGGTCGGCCCTCAGTTCTTCCCGGTCGCGGTAACTGCGGGAATAGCGGAGAGACCAGCGCACGCACAGTAGAAGGATTGCGGCTTCCAAATGCCACCACTGGAAGACGGTCGTCGGGTCCATGCTCGTTCCTCCGCTATCGTTGCGGCAGCCACCCGCCTACTCTAGCAGACCCGCTCAGTTTTTGCAACAAAGCACGCTGAAGACACGCCCACCCACGCTCAGTTTGACAAAGCACCTTATCTCATTTATAATATAACTAACTAGTTAGATACTGGATGAGAGAGGATACCCCTATGGACGTTAGTGATGGCCCCCAGCGGCGACCCCGCAACGCTGTGGCTGCGCGCAAGACGATCCTGGATGCCGCAGAAACGGTATTCGCGGAACATGGCTTCGACGGCGCGCGTGTGGATACCATCGCCGCACAGGCTGGCTACAATAAGAGCCTCCTGTTCCTATACTTCGGCGACAAGCTGGGGCTGTATCGGGCGATATTGGCAAGAGCCGAGCACGAATCCCTCGAACTCCGTGCGGGTGTGCTGGCGCCCTTGCTGGAACACCCGGAACTGGCTACCGACTGGCGTGCCCTCCAGGCCTTTCTGACCCAGACGTTCCGCGCCTTGTTTGAGCACTTCCAGACCCATCCCCGCTTGCTGCGGATTCTGGTCTGGGAGATGGCCGCCGGTTGGCAGAACTATGGGCACATTATGCCCGCTGTGGACCGGGACGCGGATGACCCCGTTGATCGGTTGTTCGCGCAGGCCCAGCGCACAGGGTTGATCCGTTCGCCGTTTGTGACCCGTATCCAGCTCGCGCTGGTCCTCCAGATCTGCCAGGTATACCTGGCGAGTTTGCCCCTCTTTCAGTTGTTGTCCCCGGCTGAGGATCTGACGTCCCCTCCCGCGCTGGCGCAGGCCCGCGACTACCTCGTGCGGCTCCTCGTCGCCGGGATCTTGTCCGATCCGCCCGTCGCGGGTGAGTCATAGGAGAACGCATTAGCATGAAA
>JBBSEL010000536.1:0-4100 GCA_038239755.1 Chloroflexia bacterium
CAACCCGCCAGGAGATAGTAGATGGGCGGGTAGGGGCCGGAGATGAAGCGGTCAGGGGTGATCGGGCCGTAGAGCGAGGTGCCGCCGCGCATGAGCAGGGTTTCGTAGAGCATCAACCCTTCGGAGCCAGGGCGGGGGTAGGGATAGGGCAGCCAGAAGGCGGCGTTGTCGCGGAAGGCCCCCACGGCTCCGCCCAGCGCCACCAGCAACACCAGCCCGCCGAGGACCAGGCCCAGGCTCGCCCCTACCCCCAGCAGGCGGGGCCATGCTTTGTTCGTCCACACGCCGCCATTGTACCAGCCACACGGGAGGCTGGCAAGCGGCGGGGGTTGACCCCCACGCCTGGCCTCTGGTACAATGCGGAGGCGGGCGATCAGCCCGTCGTTGACGCTTATGCAGAAATTTGCACGCCGGGGGCGGGGGCCGCAACCGATCTTCATCTTGATCCTCCTGACAAGCCTGGTGCTGAGCAGCACGGCGTGTTGGCCCCTGCCCGACGGCGGGGTTGCCGCCACGCCGGGAGTGCCCACGGTGAGCAGCCCGATCAGCACACCCACCGAGTCCTCGTCTGTCGCAAACACCCCCCCCGCGACCGACGCGGTGCCGCCCATCGTCGCGCCCACCCTTGTTGCCGCCACGCCGGATGCCGGACCGACCTATACCCCTGCGCCGGAAAGCGGCGACCAGCAGTTGACGATGATTGCCGGGGCCGACGATCCGCCGACACTGGACCCGGCGCTGGCGAACGACACCGACACGGCGTTCATCCTCCGCCAGTTGTTCAGCGGGTTGGTACGCTTTGACGATCAACTGAATGTGGTCCCCGATCTGGCCTCGGCCCTGCCCTCGATCTCGGCGGACGGGCTGATCTACACGTTCGTGCTGCGCGGCGATGTGCGCTGGCCCGATGGGCGGGTGCTGACCAGCGCCGATGTGGTCTACTCGCTGGAGCGGGCGACCGACCCGGCCCTGGCCGCCCCCGGCCCCGGCAGCAGCCTGCCCGCCGCGCTCTACCTGAGCGATATCGCCGGGGTGGGCGATAAGCTGGCCGGACAGGCCAAGACGGTCAGCGGGATCAAGGCGGTGGACCCCTCGACGCTCTCGATCACCCTGACCGCGCCGCGTGCCTCTTTCCTCGCCAAGCTGACGGTAGGACCGGGCTTCGTGGTGGATCGGCAGAATGTAGAAACGGGCGGGGCGGAGTGGTATCGTCACCCGGTCGGCACCGGGCCGTTCCGCCTACGCGAATGGCAGGCCCACGACCATATGACCCTGGTGCCCAACCCGGCCTTCTACGGCGGGGCACCAAAGCTGGCCCAGGTGACCCTGGAACTGGGGGCGAACGCGGCGGGCGGGTTGATCCAGTATGAGCAGGGGCTGGTAGACGTGACCGGCATCGCCTCGGACGATCTGGCCCGCGTGGGCGATCCGTCGAACCCGCTTTCAACCGAACTGGTGACGGTGCCCGAACTGTCCACCACCTACCTGGGCTTCAACACGGCCCAGCCGCCGTTCGATGACCCGAAGGTGCGCCAGGCGTTCAGCCTGGCCCTGGACCGCGACAAGACGGCGCGAGTGATGTTCAAGTCGAAGGTGCGCCCGGCGGCGGGGATCGTGCCGCCCGACATGCCGGGGTATCACTCGCTGATCGCGCCGACCACGCTGGACGTGACCCAGGCGCGGCAACTGCTGAACGATTCGGCCTATCATGGCAGCGCCAACCTGCCGCGCATCACCCTCTATACCACCGGGGGCGAGATCGGGCCGATGGTCCAGGCGGTGCTGAAGGAGAACCTGGGCGTAGATGTGGAGTTGCGCGCTGTGGCGTGGTCGGACTACCTGGCCGGGTTGAGCCACCGCCAGTACGGGCTGTTCCTCCTCGCCTGGGGGGCCGACTGGCCGGAGCCATCCTCGTTCCTCGACTCGCTGTTCCGCAGCGACAGCCCGGAAAACCACCTGGCCTTCAACGATCCCGCCGTGGACGATATGCTCGATCAGGCCGCCGCCGAGCGCGATCCGCTGGCACGCAATCGGCTTTATGCCCAATTGGAACAGACCATTCTGGCGAGTACGCCGGTCGTGCCGCTGCTCCATAGCGTGGACTACCTGCTGATCCGGCCCTATGTACACGGCATCCATCCGACCCCGCTCGGCATCCTCAGTTTGCGCGATGCGTATCTGACCAGCCGTACCGGCGACGAAACGCCCTAGACCTACCCCTATGACTTTGCATTTGCCTCCTACCAAATTACCCTGGCCGTTTAGCCGCCGCGAGACCGCTGGCCTGCCCACCGCGCCCGCCGGACCCCCGGTGACGGCGCTGACGGCGGCGCAAGCCCGCATGTTGCGCCTGCCCTGGAGCAGCCGTTTTACGCCCGACGGGCTGGCCCGCTATGTAGAGCGCACCCCCGGCTGGACCTGGACGGTGCCGGGGACGGGCGAGTACCTGATCTGCGAAGGCTGGCGGCACCGCGACGACCTGGGCATGGTGCTGGAAGTGCAGGCGCGGCACCACCACGCCGACCTGCTGACCACCGCGCTGGCCGAGTTGGCGGCGCGGGACGTGCGCTGCCTCTTGCTGAACAGCGAAACCTGGAACGCGCATGGGCGGGCCTATGGGCCGCTCGGCTTCCGGCAACTGGAGCGCATCGTCTATTACCAACTCCTGGGGCTGCACCTGCCCTTGCCGATTCGCCGTCCGCTGCCTGCGCTCACCTTTATGCCCGTGGGCACGGCGACCCTGCCGGTCGCCCTCCAGATCGATCATCACTCGTTCCCCTGGCTGTGGTGGAACAGCGAGGAGGAATTCGCGCTCTATCTGCATACGCCGGGGGTGCGGGTGGTGCTGGGGCTGGTCGATGGCGAGCCGGTGGGCTACGCCGGGTTTACCGTCACCCGCGACTGGGGCCACCTCGACCGGCTGGCGGTGGCCCATTCGGCCCAGGGGCGCGGGTGGGGCGCGGCGTTGCTGGCCTATGCCCTGGAACAGATGGCCGATCTGGGGGTCTACCGGGTGACGCTGAGCACCCAGGAGACCAACGGCCAGTCGCAGAGCCTCTATCGCGGCTTCGGCTTCCGCCAGACCCATGAGGCGCATAATATCTATGGGCGGTGGCTGAGTGACCCGCCGGGCGCGGGGCTGTAGCCTTGCTCACCCTCCCCCCGTTCGCCACATTCCAGGCCCAACTGGCGGCGCTGGCCGATGACCCTGCCGGGGCGCGTGCCGTGGCCGAAGCGATCCTGGCGACCTACGCCGGAGCGATCCCGATCATCGAGGGCACCACCGCGCACTTTCTCTACCCGGAGGTGCCGGGGCGGATCGTCGGTGTGGGCGGCGAGTGGAACGCGATGGACGCCCGGCAAGGGCTGATGACCCCCATCGGCGGCGGCCTGCTCCACTACGCCCATACCTTCGAGCCGGATGCCCGGCTGGATTACCTCTTCTCCGAGATCGACGCGGCCTGGGCCGACCGGCTCCACGATCCGGCGGTGCGGTTCCAACTGGCTCCCCACTCGGTGCCCGACCCGTTCAACCCGCGCATCGGCCCGTCGGGGTTGGGCACCCGCAGCGAACTGGCGATGCCCGGCTATCACCGCCCCCCGCTGACCGAAGCCCAGCCGGGCACCCCCACCGGCACGGTCCAGCCAGGGCCGCTGTCCGACCGCACCACCGCCGTGTACCTGCCGCCGGGCTACGCGCCGGACGCGGCGGGGGCGGGCTATCCCAGCGTCTATTTTCAGGATGGCGGCGAATACCTGACCCTGGCGAACGCCCCGGTGATCCTCGACAACCTGATCGCGGTGGGGCTGATCCCCCCGGTGGTGGGGATCTTTGTTCCCCCGGTGCGGCGCGAAGTGGAGTATAATTGCGACGATGAGTACGTGCGCTTCTTCAGCGAGGAACTGGTGCCCGCGATGGCGGTGGCCTATGCGCTCCACCCCGACCGGATGCGGCGGGCGGTGATCGGTCCTTCGCTGGGCGGGTTGATCTCGCTCTACCTGGGTTCGCAGCGGCCCGACTTGTTCGGGCTGATCGGAGCACAGTCCAGCGGGGTCCACCGCATGTATGGCCCGGCCACCTACGATGCCCGGCGGGCCTA
>JBBSEL010000537.1:0-4093 GCA_038239755.1 Chloroflexia bacterium
AGTGTGGATCGTGCGGCAGGGAGCATCAGCCTGGATGTGCCGGAGAACGAGCCGATCACGCTGCTGGTGGATGGGGCCACGCGGATCACGGTGGGGGGCACACAGGCCACCCTGAGCGCGTTGCGGGCCGGGCAGACTGCCGACAGCGAGGCCGTGCGCCTGGCGCCCGCTGCCGATGGCTCGCCGCGCTACCGGGCGCTCAGCATCACCGTCCCCTAGCAGGGGGTCAGCTTTCGACGCGGGCGAACGACTCGGAGGGAAGCAGCGCGACCGAGACCAAGCAGAGGATCAGCCCCCCGGCTAGACCGCCAATGGCGGTGGCATTGTCCACGTTGGTGAGGTGGAAGAAGACGGTGAACAGGCTAACCGACATATCAAACAGCCCGGCCACAAAGAGGATGAGGCTGTAGACCGAGCGCACCACCGGGGCGGTATCATCATCCTCCAGCGGGAGCAAGACAAAACCTGCCAGGACACAGAGGATCAGGCCGAACGCCCCCAGCCCCGTCGCCAGGATGTTATCAACCGTGGTCAGGTGAAAAAACGTGGTGAGATTGCTCAAGGCCATGATCAGCAGGCCAAGCAAAAACAAACTGATACTGGCAACCCGTGATGTCATACCAGATCCTCCTGTGGAAAACTGCCGGTCACAATGATCATAGGATAGCACATCTGGGGCGTGCTGAAAAGGGCGACTCCTGGCCGACATTGACAGGGCACCAATTATGCTATAATAGCGAGTGTGTATGGCACGGGGAGTAGGGGAGGTAGGGAGCATGGAATGGACCGAATTGCCGTTGTTTCCGCTGAACACGGTCCTGTTTCCAGGCGTGGGCCAGGCGTTGAACATTTTTGAAGCGCGCTACAAGCAGTTGCTCACCGATTGTGTGCGCACGAATCAGCGCTTCGGCATCGTCGGTATCGAAAGCGGCCTGGAAGTCGGCGGCGCGGCAGAGCCGTACCGCGTCGGCTGCCTGGCGCAGATCACCGAGATCGATAATGTTGATGACGGGCGCGAATACGTGGTCCAGATCACCGGGCTGGAGCGGATCCGCATCCTGGAACTGGACCGCGAGAGCAAACCGTACCTCTCCGGGCGGGCCGTGTTGTGGCCCGACGAGCCCGACCCGGCCCCCACCCTCGGCGCGATTGCCCAGGTAGGCACGCTGTTCAACGACTATATCCGGGTGTTGCTGCGCGAGTCGGGGCGCGAGGAGAGCGTGGCGATGGCCGCCCTCCCGCTCAAGCTGCCGGACGACCCCACGCTGATGTCGATCGTGATCGGGGCGCTACTCCAGGTGCCGATTGAGGAAAAACAACATTTGCTGGAAGCCCCTTCCGCCGGGGCGCGGCTTGATGCCGAGATCCGGCTGTTGAACCGCGAATTGTCCTTGCTCAAGCTGACGCACGCCGGGCCAGAGATGGAAATCCTGGAAGGGCGTAACCGTTTCTCCATGAACTAGGCGCAGCGCGCCACAGGAGGTTTAGCGTACCTATGGACCCGCAGAAACCGAACGCCCCACCGGCAGCCGGGCCGGGCGGCACCCCGCCCGCCGAGCCTATCAGGGTTGTCCCGCTGAACGACACGCCAGCGGCACCGGACAGCACCCGGCCTGCCGCCGCGGCAACCCCCGGCCCCACCCCGGCTGCCTCGCCCGACGTGACCACCCCCGTCCCCGCCGCACCGAATACGACGCTCAGCGGCACCAGCGGCGGCACGGGCCAGGGTGGTCCCCCCGGTGCCCCGCCTGCCCATATGGCGGGCGATCTGGTGCCCGCCCCGACCATCCCCGCCGACGCCCCGACCCTACCTGAAGCGATCGGGCAACTGTGGCGCACCCAGTTGGACATTATGGCGGCGCGGATCTTCATGGATACGCAGATCTTGTTCGGTGTCGGTGCGATCCCGCCCGATGTGGTTACGCTCAAGACGATCATCCTCAACATGGCCGAGGCGTTGGAGCGCGGCGACCGAGGCAGCTTCCTCTACACCTTCAGCCGCAACGGGCGCGAGGTCAGCGCGCAGATCAACGATCAGACCATCCCCTACCTGCCCGGCCTCCAGATCGGCGGCAACATCGAGGGGGTCCTGCGCGACACGATCAACGACGGGTTCAAGGCTGACCCCACGATGCGCCAGCAAGCCCAGGATCTGCTGGACGAGTGGTGCAGCCCCGCCTACCCCGCCCTGCTAGGCGAACCCCGCGCCCTGATGAAGCCGCTCGCCCCGCGTAGTTAGGGGACGAGTGGTCAGTGGTTAGTGGTTAGTGGTCAGAATTTAGAAGCGCCTAATCAAAAGCCGGAAACGTTGATCACTCTGTGACCACGTTTCCGGCTTCTACCGTTTAGTATCTAACCACTGATCACTGACCACTGATCACTGACCACTGATCACTGACCACTCGCCGCTATTGCGCCCCGGTGCGAGCCAGGTAGGCTTTTTCAAAGTAGCCCGCCGCGTCGTTGCCCTGGCCGCGTTCGTGGAGGGCGCGGGCGTAGGCGAAGTAGGCTTGTCCCAGCAATTCGGGGTCGTCCAACTCTTCCAACGCGCTGATCGCCTCGCGGAACGCGCCATCAGCCTGCGTCCCATTGCCCCGCGCCTGGTCCAGCAGCGCGGCCACGTAGCGGGCCTGGGCCTGCGTGCGGCGGTCTTTGCTCCGCTCGGCGCTGGCCTGGGCCTGGGTCACGGCCTGCTCGGCCCCGGCGGTGTCGCCGCCTTGCAGGGCCAGTTCGGCCAGTTGGGCATACGCCCCCGCTTGCGCGGCATCGTCGCCCAGTTGCAGGGCCATCTGAAGCCCGGCATCCAGCCGCTCCCGCGCCGCCCCGCTATCGCCCAGCGTGCCCAGCAGCCGCCCCATATCAAGCTGGGTCCGCATCGCCCGGCGCAGGGTCTGCGAGACCGCGCTGAGCAGGACCGCCTCGGTCCCGAAGCGTTCGGCGCGGACCCAGTCGCGGCCCTCGGTCGCCTGGCGGCTCAACCCGGCCAGGACGCGGGCCAGCCGCTCCAGCGACCCGATCTCCTGGGAAAGCTGCACGGCTTCCTGGTAGGTGGCGCGGGCGCGGGCACTGTCGCCCAGCGCGGTGTAGGCCCGTGCCAGGTTGCTCAACACCTGAAGCCGCAGGGTCGGGTCGCTGGTCGGGCTGTCCTGCAACACCTGGTAGGCCCGTTGCAGATGGTCGGCGGCCAGGGAGGCCTGCCCCCGCGCCAGCAACACTTCACCCATCAGGGTGTGGATCTGCTGGGTGATCTCCGGGTCAGCCTCGTCGTCATCTTCGGTGTCTACCAGGCTCAGCGCCTGTTGCAACTCGCCCAGGGCGGCGTTCGGGTTCCCGGCGGTCAGTTGCGCCTGGGCCACCGCATAGTGCAGTTGCACCCGTTCGGGCGGGGTCAGCGAGTCGGGGTCCACCTGGCGCACGCGGGCCAGGGTGCTGGGCGCGCCTGCCGCTGCCAGCGCCGACACTTCAAGCAGGGCCAAACTATTGCGCCGCACATCGGCGGCGTCGGGTCCGGCGGGGGCGGGGCGACTCTGCGCCGCCAGCAGGGCGGGGTCGAAAAACTCCGACATATCGACGCCCAGCCGCGCCGCCAGGGCCTGCAACGCCCGTACCGACGGGAAAATCTTGCCATGCTCAATCGAGCTGACATAGCCTTTCGAGAAGAGGCCCTCAGCCAGCGCCTGCTGGCTCAACCCGCGTGCCCGGCGCACATCCCGCAACCGCTGGCCGATGATCGCGGCTAGCTCCGGGCGTCCCATTTGTAGATCATCCATTAAATGCTATCCTTTCCGCCGTAATGTTTGGCTCCTGTCGGTTTTGTTATCCATCCCCCTTGGGATGTTCATTACAGACAAGATGAGGGTATCTGGTGTCCATTGTATCACAACCTTATACACTTGTCTAGCGCATCACAAGCGGGGGAAGTTCAGCCACGCATTATTAAAAATCGGGGTACCTCCTGTGGGCTTGCCGATTTACCGGGAAAGAGCTAAAATGCAAAAGCACACGCATCCCCGCCTGCTACGCACAGCGGCGGCACCTATCACGACCCATCGGCCCACCCCGCCCCCCGGGCTCCCTGCCCCCCCCCCCCCCC
>JBBSEL010000538.1:0-4089 GCA_038239755.1 Chloroflexia bacterium
CCGCCCTGGCCTGCCGCCGATGCCCTACAATGCGCCGCCGCAGGTGCTGCCGCCGGTACGCCCGCCGATTGCGACCTCGCCGATGAGTGCGCCGCCGCCCAGCCTTGTGATCGACGAGCCGTTGGTGGACGACGAAGAACTGGATCTGCTGCCACTGAACGAGATTATCGCGCCGATCCAGGCCGCCGCCCCCGTAGTCGAAGCCCCGCCCGCGCCCGTGATCGAGGAGCCGGCGGTCGTCCCGCCCGCGCCCGTCGCAGCCGTGGCCGAGCCGGTCGCCGTGGTCGAAGCGCCGCCCGCGCCCGTGGTGCCGCCCACCCCGCAGGTGGTCGCCCCGCCCGCGCCGGTCGTGCCCCCCGCCCCGCCGGTCCCGACCGCGCCGATCCGCCCCATCGAATACACGCTCAACACGCCCTATGGGCCGCAAACTATCGACCTCTCCCGTCCGGTGGACGAGTTGATGGCCGATTATGGCGCGATCCTGGGCGACATGGTCGAGCAATCGCTGCGCGACGACTTCCGGCTGGTCTCGTTCGCCGGTGAATGGTTTGTCGAAGATCAGGTGGAGCGCTTCAGTAAGGGCGACTTCCGCCGGATCAAGGACTACTTGATCGAAACCCAGGAAGCCTTGGGCGACAACGCCTTTATGACCGACATCCTCAACCGGCGCGAAAACGACCCGGACTATGCCCGGCTCCGCTTCTCGCTGAACTACCGGATGCACAAAGAGAAGAAAGACTTCGAGTTCGTCGGGGTGGCCGGGGACCGGCTGTGGATCGTGGCCGGAGCCTCGCCGGTGAGCGCGCCCAAGCGCAAGCCGAGCGAACTGGGCCAGGACTACCGCCACCTGGAAGACGCGGCGATCCAGGCGCTGGAACCGGCTCTGCCGACTCCCGCCCCGGCCCGCCTGGAGCACACGCTCACCTACTACGAATACGAAAACGGCCTCCTGCCCTACGATGCGGTGGCGCGGGCGCTCTTCCCCAAGCCGCTGATCGAAGATCAGCGCGCCGTGTTGATGCGCTTTGAAGTGCCCACGCTCTTCCAGGCGTACCCGGTGGAACTCCGCTTCCCCACCGGCAACCGGGGCGGCTATCTGGTCGGGCTGGATGTCTTCTTCCAGGAGAACATGGTGCCGGGGGCGAAGTTCAGCATCGAGCCGACCGACCAGGAAGACGTGTTCACCCTGCGCTTCGAGCGCACCGCCGCCCAGGAAGCGCGCCTGCTCCAGTTCGACGAACGCCGCAGCCGCTTCGCTTTCCAACCGACGACCTACTACGCCGAGGTGGACCCCAAGGCCTTGCTCAGCGACACCCGGTTCCCCCGCCTGAACAACCACAAGCGGATGGACGAGGCCGAGCGCAAGAAGAGCGAGTCGGTGGTGGCAAACACCTTTGAACTGGTCGGCGAACATATCGACGACACCGAACGTTGGTGGGCCAACCTGGATGACCTGCTGCCTGTGGTCAACCTGGAACGCCCCTTCTCCGTCGGAGCCGTGCGCGCCGTGCTAGAGGCCGGGCACCCGTACCTGTACCCGGACCCCGAAAACGAAGGCGCGTACTTCTACGACCCCACCAAACGCTAATATTCGCCTATCGTCGTCTGCCGAGGCACGCCCACAGGCCCCGGCAGGCGCGATTTCTTTTTAAAAAGACATGGATTTTACTGAAAAACTACATGCGCTAGCCGCAAACGATCACCCCACCGTCAAAAGCCTGACCTTCCTCTCGGATATTAGCCGCGAGGAACGGAATACCCTACGCGAGGGGTGGCCGACCGTGACCCTGACCAATCGCCGCCGCATCGCCCATGTCCTGGGCGAACTGGCCGAAGACAATATCGAACTGGACTTTCGCCAGGCCTTCCAGGTGTTGCTCGATGACAGCGACAGCGAGGTTCGCCTCGCCGTCATCGACGGGCTATGGGAAGACGAAAGCCCCTCCCTGCTCACCCGCCTGCTCGAAATGCTGACCGACGATCCGTTGCCCGCTGTCCGCGCGGCAACGGCCCTTGCCCTGGCCCGTTTCAGCTACCTGGCCGAACTGGGCAAGCTCCAGGGTGACCGCCCAACCCGGTTGCGCACGGAGTTGCTGGCCGTGGCGCGCAACGCCGGGGAGGAGGCCGAAGTGCGCCGCCGCGCCGTCGAAGCGCTGGGCTACTTCGAGGATGACCCCGAGGTGACCGCCGAGATCCAGCGGGCCTATGACGGATCGGGCAAGCTGCCGATCAGCGCCGTCCATGCGATGGGGCGCAACATGGACCCGCAGTGGACCCCGATCCTCTTGCAAGAACTGACCAACCCCGCAGCAGAAATGCGCTACGAAGCCGCCCGCGCCTTAGGCGAAATGGGCGACGCGCGGAATGTGCTGCCGCTGGTGGAACTGCTGGATGACGACGATACCGAAGTCCACCTGGCGGCGATCTGGGCGCTGGGACAGTTGGGCGGACGCCAGGCTGCCGTGGCGCTGATCAACCAGAAGAGCAGTGACGAACCGGCCATCGCGGAAGCCGCCGACGAAGCGCTGAACGAGTTGCGCTACGCCGTCGATCCTCTCGCGTTAATCTGAACACCGGGGCGGGGCGCACAGGATTGCTGCGCCCCATCCCACCACCTATCCTACCTAGCCAGGACAACCAAATCGTGATCAACCCCCCCCTTTCCGCCGACGATTCAGAAGCCCAACCCGCCTTTCAGCCGCACTGGGGCCGCCTGGTCAAGGATGTGCCCCGTTGGAGCAGCGGGACCCCCCGCGCGGTGATCAGCTTTGCCTTTGGCCTGCCCGACGCGCCCAGCTTCCCCAGCGAAGAACTGGCCGCCGCGACCGACCTCGTGTTGCGCGAGCACAGCGACCGCGCCTTGCAGTACGGCCCGGCCCCCGGCCAACCCCGGTTGATCGAGGCGCTGCTGGAAAAGCTGAACCACGACGAGAGCCTGGGGCTGCGGCAAGAGAACGTGCTGATCACCAATGGTTCGTCGCAGGGCCTCGGCCTGCTGGCCCACCTGCTGATCGACCCCGGCGACGTGATCCTGGCCGAAGCGCCCACCTGGCCGGGCGCGCTGGCCCTGTTCCGCCGTGCCGGGGCCGAGATCGTGCCGGTCCCGTTCGCCGCCGACGGGCTGGATCTGGTCGCCGCCGAGGCGACCCTGACCGCCCTGGCCGCACGGGGGGTGCAGCCCAAGTTCCTCTACACCATCCCGACCTTCCAGAACCCGACCGGCCTGACCCAGTCCACCGACCAACGCAACGCCCTGCTCGATCTGGCCGCGCAGCACGACTTGCTGATCATCGAAGATGACGCCTACCGCGACCTGACCTACAGCGGTCCGGTGCCGCCCTCGCTGCTGGCGCTGGACGGCGATGGCCGGGTGGTCCGCACCGGCACCTTCTCCAAGATCCTGGGGGCGGGGCTGCGCCTGGGCTGGGTGCTGGGGCCGCCCGACGTGCTGGCCCAGTTAACCACCTTTAAGGAGGATGGCGGCACCAGCCCCTTCTCCTCCTACGTCACCGCCGCCTATATGATGGCCGGGGCGTTGGGGCCGCATATCAGCGATCTGGTCACCCTCTACCGACAGAAGCGCGACGTGATGCTGCGCTCGCTGAAGTGGTATTTCCCTCCCGGCGTGCAGTGGACCGAACCGGGCGGCGGCTTCTTTATCTGGGTGACCCTGCCGCCGACCCTGAACGCGGCAGACATCCTGCCCCGCATCCGCGAAGAGGGCATCGATTTCTTGCCCGGCGAACGCTGCTTCCCCATGCCCGGCCAGGGCCGCAACACGATGCGCCTGGCTTTCAGCCTCCCCACCACCGACCAGATCGAAGAGGGCATCAAGCGCCTGGGCCATGTGATCAGTTCGATGATGTAGGGCGCAGGGGTCCGTCGTCTAGTCATCCCCACCAGAGGTTTCACCATCCAAAATCCAAAATCCAAAATCCAAAATCCGGCGTTGCCCGGATTGCGCGTGCGCCTGCTGCGCTCCGACGAGGGGGCGACGTGGAACGCCTTTGCCGGAGCCGCCCCGACCGGACACCTGCTTCAATCGGCGGAATGGGGCGCGTTCAAGGCAGAATGGGGCTGGCAGGCCCG
>JBBSEL010000539.1:0-4085 GCA_038239755.1 Chloroflexia bacterium
AACCAGGCCAGACCTCATCAAGGTCTCCACCAGGCGATCCCCGGGCCGTCAGCGGGTGCAACGATCAGGGATTCGTCGGGGTCGATCCGCGCGGTGCCGGTACTGGGCGGCCTGCATCATGATTATCAACGTGCTGCATAGCCGGCGGATGCATTTGTAGCCAGCACAGGTGCTTCGATCGCGCATGTTGATACCCCCTTCAATGACCCAGCGTCTGGGATATGCGGTCGCTGAGTTGTTGCGTGTGCTCGGCGGCGCGGCGTGATTCGCGCAGGCGCCGCATCCGCTCGGCGGCGGCATCGCGGTCGTCCGCCCGCCGCCAGCGCTCCAACTTCTGGCGACACTCCGGACAATAGAGCGGTGGGCGGCCCAGATACTGCTGGATGGTGTAGGTCCCGCCACAATTCTGGCAGGTATAGCCGACGGTGCGCTGGCGCACGGTCCGGGTGTGCCCCTTGACCGTGATGGTGATCGCGTCCTCCATATTTTGTGCCCTCACAATCAGCGAAATGTTCGCGCATAAGTAGAATAAGGTGCGAACTTCTCCGTGCTAGTCGCGACCAAAGCGCACCGTCTCACGGGTACCGTCCCGCAGTTGCTGGAGGTGCGCCAGCGTCTCCGGCTGATCGGGGAAGAGAAACGTCTGGCGCTGCGGGTCTTTGGCCACCTGGATGGTCCCGTTGTGAATGCGATCATAGATCCAGTGTGGGGTGAGGTTCAGGGCGTGGGTGAGTTGGGAGACGGTGAGGTAGCCGGTGACCCGCCGCGGATGCGATTGGTGCCGCACCCGCAAGATGCGGTGCCGGAGGCGGATGTTCCGGACCGTGCTGGGCAGGACGATGGGCCGCTGCGGGGAACGATACCCGTCGGCCGTCAGGTGTGCCGCGATCACCTCGTCGGCGATGCCTTGCCTGCTTTCCGCCAGGATGAGTTGCTCCATCGCCGCTGCGCCCGCCAGGTCGGCCCAGGCACCCACGGTCAGCGGCACGCTCAGCGTGGTCGTCTCCCCCCCTTTCCAGACAATCCGCGCCTGCGCCTGGTCGCGCGCTACCCGCTGGACCACGACCGTGTCGATCAACGCCCGCAGCAACGCCTTCTTGTGTGCTGGCCCGATGATGCCGTCCTGCCAGAGCTGCGGCAGATGCTGGCCCACCGCTTGGAAACGGGCCACGAGGTCGGGCGGCAGCGGCAGGAGGGTGCTGGGCACGAAACCGGCAGCGGTGGCTTCGGCCTGTTTGAGCGCACTCAACGCCACCTCCCAGCGTCGCTCGAGCTCGGCGGCAACCAAGCGATTGTCCGGATCAACCCGTGTGAACTGGCGCTGGGCCAGTTCGGTCTCGTACCGCACCCGCTCAAGCTGCTGCTGCCGGGCCTGATCGAGGGCCTGGTCGTGCGCGCGCCGCACCGCCACCGCCCGCGCGTAGGCATCCAACTCGACCGGTGCGAAGGCAGCGAAGAACGCCGCGACCACAGCGTCATCGACCGGGTCAGCCGGGATACGCTGGCACACCGGCACCCCGTACTGCGCACGCAGGTAGGTGCACAGGTACTGCGCCCCTCCTTTATATTGCAGCACCATTTTGTGGCCACACTCCCCGCAGGCGACGATGCCCTGCAGCAACGCTTTGCCGGGGCGTGGCACGCCACGGGACTTGTTGCGGTCGTACTCGGCGTAATTGTCCTGCAGCATGGCCTGAATCCGTTCGAAGGTCTCCCAACTAATGTACGCTGGATAGACATCATTGACCCGGATCCGCCACTGTGCGAGTGGCAGGCGGCGGGTGGTCTTGTGCAGGGGCGACAGCCCGGTGATGCTGGTCCGGCTCCGGCCATAGACGAAGGCACCCGCATAGGCCGGATTCTTGAGGATCGACAGGATCGCTGCCACCCGTGGCGTGCGCCAGGCCACGTCCCCGAAGCGGTCCCGGCGGGGCAGCAGCAGGTCGTGCTCGTTGCAGTAGTGGAGCACCTTGCTGGCCGACCGGCGTTCGAGAAAGGTGGTGAAGAGCAGCTGCAGCCGGTCCTGTACCTCGCGATTGGGGTCCTTGACCACCCGGCCCAGGGCGTCGCGGACCAGGCCGATAGGCAGGAGCAGCGCCAACTCGCCCCGCTCGGCTTTGTTGAGGAGGCCGGCCGTGAGCCGCGCCCGGATGGTATGCAGTTCCATTTCCGATAATTGGCCCTTCAGGCCCAAGAGCAGGCGGCCGTTGGGCGAGCCCGGGTCGTAGATGCCGTCGCGGTCGGCGATCAGGCAGCCTCGAAAGCCGCAGACGTCCAAGAGGGGATACCAGTCGGAGCAGTTACGGGCCAGGCGGGTGACATCGAAGGACAGGATCAGGCCCACCTGCCCTAACGTGACCTGTGCGACCAACTCCTTGAACCCGTCGCGCTGCGCTGCGGTGCTGGCACTCACCCCCAGATCAGCATCGATCACCGCGACATCTGCTGGACGCCAACCGAGGCTGATGGCCCGCTGGGTGAGGGCATACTGCAGGCGCAGGCTCTCTTGATGGGACAGGGTCTGCTGGGGCGTCGACTGCCGTACATAGACGATCGCTTTGCGGGCGAGATGGGCAGGGGTGATTAGCTCGGAGGTATTCATCGATCACCTCACAGAAGATCGCGGAGAGTTCGTCGACGATGCGGTCCTGCTGGTCTGGTGGGAGGCGCCGCCAGACGGCGCTGGGTTGGGTAGCCATAGGCCCTCACAGCCCTCGGCCAAGGCCACGAGGTCGGCGATCGCAGCGTGGGTCAGTTTCGTGCGGCTGCTTGGCAGGGGTGCCGTCAGGTTAGTGGCCTGGACGGGCAGGCGCAAGGTCATCTCGCCACGGTAGGCGACGAAGACATGGGCGGCACCCTGCCCGTAGAGCGCCACCGAGCGGAGCGGGAAACGGCGCCCGAAGAGCGGATGGGTCGGGTCGGTGACGACCACTTCGCTCACGTCCTCTGGTGGCCCACCTCCACTATCCCTATCTGGGTTCTGGAAGGGGGTACCAAGATGGGGGATCGTTCGACAGACTCGATCACTCGATCATGTTGAACATCCTGCGAGAGCGCATCCACGATAACCGGTTCCTGCGGTTGGTCGAGACGATGCTCCAGGCGGGGTACCTGGAGGACTGGCGCTGGCACAGCACCCTGAGCGGTACGCCGCAAGGGGGTGTGGTCAGCCCGATCCTTTCAAATCTCTACCTGGACCGACTCGACCGGTTTGTCGAGAAGACGCTTCTCCCGCAGTACAACCGAGGCACAGTCAGGAAACTCAACCCGGCATACGAGCGCTTGAACTGGACCGTGTCCCGGCGCCGAAAGCAAGGGCGCTATGCAGAGGCGACACGCCTCCGCGCCCAGATGCGGCACCTGCCGTCCGTCGAGCCGGACGACCCGGACTACCGGCGCCTGCGCTACCTACGCTATGCGGATGATTTCCTGCTGGGCTTCTGTGGACCAAAGGAGGAAGCTGAGACGATCAAGGAGACGCTCAGGACGTTCATGCAAGAGGAACTCAAGCAGGACCTCTCCCCTGAGAAGACCCTGATCACCCATGCCAGAACACAGATGGCACGGTTTCTCGGCTATCACGTGACGACGCAATGGGCCAACGACTACCTGGACCACACGGGTCACCGGCGGCTCACCGGGACCATCGCGTTGCGCGTGCCAGTGGATGTCATCGAACGTCATTGTCACGACTACCTACGAGCAGGCAAGCCCATGCATCGGTCGGAGCGGATACACGACAGCGATTTCTCGATCGTGGCGCAGTATCAAGCGGCCTACCGGGGGCTGGTCGAGTACTACAGCATGGCCACCAACGTCGCCTGGCTCAGGCGGCTGCACTGGGTCATGCACCGCTCGCTGCTCAAGACGCTCGCGGCCAAGCATACCACCTCCATCGGGCACATACTCACCAAGTACAAGGCCACGACGGAGACGGAGCACGGGCCGATGGCCTGCCTGAAGGTCGTCATTGACCGTGGCGCGGAGAAGAAGCCCCTGGTCACCCAGTTTGGGGGCATCCCGCTCCGGCGACAAGACAAAGGCCGTCTGACCGACCGCTACATCCCCATCGTCAACAGCCGCAA
>JBBSEL010000540.1:0-4083 GCA_038239755.1 Chloroflexia bacterium
GGGCCGGAGCCACCCGCCGGAGGACCACCGGGCGGGCGCGGCCCCTGAGGTCGCCCGCCGGTCAGGGGCCGATCATCTTGTCCACGCCGGGGGCGCGGCACCCGCTCCAGGTCATACGGCTCGTCGCTGATCCCTTCCAGCGCCAGTTGCCCGATCACATCCAGTTGCGCCGCCTCTTGCTGCTGCAAGGCCGCCTCTTCGGGGGCGACGACAATCGCGCCGGACGAGTGCGCGCCCACGTCGGCGGGCTGCTCACCGGGGACAAAGCCCAGCGAATAGACCATCTCCACCACCCCACGCCGCAAGAGCGCGTCGGCCTCGCGCAAGCCTTCGCGCAGGGGGTTGTCGGTGTCCTGGCGGTAGAGCATGTCGCGCACCTGGCGCATCAGGTCGAGCGTCTTGTTGAACGTCATCACCAGATCGCCTTCGCTGAGGTCCATCTTCTGTAAGAGGTCGCCCATTGTCGCCCCCTTGCACCAGGCCCGCGCCGCGCCATAGAAAAAGACATTGTAGCCGGTGGAGATCATCAGCTCATAGCGGCGTTCGGCCTGGAAGACAGCCCGCTGCACCTGATCGAGCTGGTCGCGCACCCGCAGGAGATGGCCGGGCAAGAGATGACGGTTGCGGATCTCCACGTCGCGATCATAGGCAAACCAGGAGAAGATCTCGGCCAGATCGGACGCGGACAGCCCGCTCAGATAGCCCGACTCGATCAACTCGCTGATCATCAGCGCGTTGGTGTCGAAGATGTCCATCAGGCGCGGGGCTTTGGGGGTGACGTTGCCCGCCTGATCGAGATAATAGAACTGCTTGAGCACCGCGACCAGCCCGTCCAGCTGCGTTTGCAGGCGGGTGTCCTCGTAGTGCCGCCGCTCGTCCAGCGTCTGCACCGCCTCGTCATACCCGGCCAGGGCACGCCCGCGCTGGCGGCGATAGGTGCGGTGCTGCTTGCGGACCGGGCAGGTGTGGCAGGCGTGGACGCGCTCCTCGGCGGCCACGCGGCGGGTGTATTCCTGCGCCTCGGCAAGCTGTGCGTCCATCTGCGCCAGTTGGTCATCCAGCGCGGCGAGGGTCGTCGCCTGGTGCTGGGCGATCCACTCGTCCAGGTCGGGCAGGCTCAGCCCGGCCAGTTGCGCGGCCATCCACTGCCGGGCATCCAGGCTGGTCGGCAATTCTTGCCCGGCTTCCGCCGCGTCAACCCCGTTGCGGACCAGGCGGAAGACCTCTTCGGGCAGCGTCACCAGCGGGCGCTCCGGCGGGATATAATCGATCTGGCGGTACTCGCTCACCGCCACGATGCGATCCGCCACCCAGAACAGCCCCGGCCCGCCCGTGCCCGGCCCCAGGTAGACCGCCCAGCCCAACGGATCGAGGTGGAGCACGCCGCCCACGGGGAAGACACGCAGCAGCCGCCGGGTGACTTCGCGGTCGGGCCGCCGCCAGGGGGTTTCGGTGCGGCGGGTTTCCAGCCGGGCGCGGCTCTCGGCCAGCTTCTTTTCGCGGGTGCGCGCCGCCTCCACGCTGCGCCCCAGCGCCTCGTAGCTGTTCAGCAGCAACTCGCCGTCGGGCAGGCCGATCAGGCAGCCTTCGGGAATGGAGTCCACCTGCACCTGCCACTCCTCCACATCGCGCTCCAGGTCGCGCAGGCGGCGCGATTGCTGGAATTGCAAGAGGCTGTGGCGCATCATCGCCAGCATCCGCTCGCCGTGGGGCGGATTCCACAGGTTGAGGATCGTGTTGTAGCGCACGGTGAAGGCACTCTCCACCGGATAGAGCGGCCCGGTCGCTATCCCCAGCCCATCGCGGAACGGCACGAAGGGGCTGTAGGGCATGATCACGTAGCCCTGCGAGTCGATGCCACGCCGCCCGGCCCGCCCGGCCATCTGCTGGAACTCGTTGGGGATCAGCGGGCGGCGGCTCACCCCGTCCCACTTCGACATGCGCCCGACGACCACGCTGCGGGCGGGCATGTTGATCCCCAGCGCCAGCGTGTCGGTGGCGAAGACCACGCGCATCAGCGTCCGGCTGAACAATTCTTCGACCAACTGCTTGAGGATGGGCAGCAACCCGGCGTGGTGGAAGCCGAAGCCGCGCCGCGCCAGGTAGACCACGCTTTGCACCTGTTCCAGGGCGCGGTCTTCCGGGGCCAGGCGGGTCATGTACTTGGTCAGCACTGCCTCGATCTCGCGCCGGACGGCGGGGGCCTGCACCGCCCGCAACCGCATCATGGCGCAGACCTCGGCAGCGGCCTCGCAGTCGCGGCGGCTGAACAAGAAGTAGATGACCGGGAGCATGTCGCGCGCTTCCAACGCCTGGATGATCTCGCGGGCGGTCGGCTCGGCCCGTTCGCGGCCCGGCCCGTCGTTTTCGTCGCCCTGCCCGGCCCCCCAGCGCCGCCGGGCACGCCCCTTGGCCTCCCCGCCGATATCGGGGAAGTCGGCCACCTGGTTGCCAGCCGCGTTGATCGTCAGGTGCAACTCGCCGTCGAGGTAATAGTAGAGCGAGAGGGGCACCGCCCGCTCGAAATAGCTGACCAGTTGGATCGGCGCGTGGGTCCGCCCGATCCAATCGGCGATTTCGGGGGCGTTGGTCACCGTGGCCGACAGGCAAACCAGTTGGATGTCGGGCGGGCACATGATGATCGCCTCTTCCCAGGTCGTGCCGCGCTCCTGGTCGGCCAGGTAGTGGATCTCGTCGAAGATGATGCAGCCGACCCCCCACAGCGCCGAGGGCGTCTGCAAGAGCATGTTCCGCAGCACTTCGGTGGTCATGATCAGGATCGAGCCTTCGCGGTTCTCGATGATGTCCCCGGTGAGCAGGCCGACCGCGTTGCCGTACTGTTCGCGCAGGTCGCGGAACTTCTGGTTCGACAGCGCCTTGATCGGGGTGGTGTACATCACCCGCCAGCCCCGTGCCCAGGCGCGGAAGACCCCGAACTCGGCCACCACCGTCTTGCCCGTCCCCGTCGGCGCGGCGACCATGACCGACTCGCTCCGCGCCAGTTGGGCAATCGCCTCCTCCTGGAAGCGGTCCAGCGGGAACGGGTAGCGCGCCCGGAAGGCGGCGATCAGTTGGTCGGGATCGTTGGGGTCGAAATCGAGGGGGGGGGTTGGGGGTTGGGGGTTAGGGGTTGGTGGTTCCTGGGCGGCAGGGGGAACAATCTCCGGCGCAACAGGCACGGCGGCAGCTTTTTTACGGCTAGCACGCGGCTTGGGCGGCGGCGGTGGGGTGGGTGCCACGTCCGCCACCGGGGGCACAGCGGGGGCGGCGGCCTTCTTGCGGGTGCGGGGAGGCTTGACCGCCGATGGGTCGGCGGGCGGGGCGGGGGTGGGGGCGGGGGGCGGGACGGCGGCGCGCTTGCGGGCACGCGGCGGCTTGACGGGGGTCTCTTCCGAAGGCGCGTCTTCCAAAAACGGAACTCCTACCTGATCTTAACCTGATCCTCTAACGTACTGATGGGTTCGCTCAACGTGGAACTCCTGTTGCACAAATCGGGCCAGGATGCGCCAACGGCCCCTATTGCCCCATGACTCGCTGGACCACGGCAGAGCGGCGGGCCTCATAGGCGCGTTTCGCCCGCTGGTAGCTGCTGGCGCGGGAGATTCGGTTAAACGTTCCCCAGATCATTACTCCCGCGACCGCCAGCGCCATCAAGAAAAGCCCTAAGCTATACTCGTTGGTAAATGCGTTCGACACCAAGAAGACAAACACAACGAGTCCTGCGATAAAGACCAGCAGTATAACTACCCAGAAGACGGTCAGGAGGCCACTCGGCTCAATAATCGCGCTGGTGCGGTCGCCCAGCAAATATCGCTGGCGTTGCTGCTCCCAGTCGCCATCGATCCGATCCAACTCGTTCTGAAGCTGAAGCTGCCCCACGTCGGCGGATAGCCGTTGGGTGCGCTCGTCAATCTGCTGCAACACCTGGGTGTAGACCACGCTGGGGGTGCGCTTCACCTCCAGCCGCGAACCGCAGTAGGCGCAAGTGACGTAGTTCGCTTCCGGCGGCACATCGAGCGCCGCTCCACAATTGTTGCAGGTGATTGGTTCCAGGGTCATCCTCCCACCGCCTCCGTGTTCAAC
>JBBSEL010000541.1:0-4080 GCA_038239755.1 Chloroflexia bacterium
CCGGACGCGGTGGTGACATGCGCGACTAGCTCGGCGATATACCCCGGCGGCTGGGCCTGGGCGGCAGCCTCATGGGCCACAAGGGCGGCATCGGCAGGATCCATCCCCACGGCTTCGATGATGAGGGCCGTGTCCGCCGTGATTTGCGCAGCCCTCAGAGAAAACACCTCACCACCACCTGTGGCCTGCTCTCCCTGGATGCGTGCCGGTGGTTGATCTTGCTTCTCTGATTCTCGTTCTACTCGATCTGACTCGGAGCAATCGGCTTGCACTTTAGAACGGCGTGGTTTTTCGTTCTTGATCGAAAGCGGCTTGTGTTCAGCACGAGGGCCGCGCAACGGGACACGGTGGACCTGATAGATATTGGTCAAGCCCTGGCCGCGCCGCCGGGGGGTGAGCAAGCCCGCCGCGGTCAGCGCCTGGAGGGCCGCGCGGACCGTGGGGACCGACACGCCGACTTCTGCCGCCAGGCGGGCCTGGCCGGGCCGCGCCCAGCCTTCGGCGTCGGCATAGCTGAGCAGCACTTCGTAGGTTGTTTTTTCGGTAGGGGTTAGCGTCCGGCAGCGGACCACACTGACCGGAGCCTGGACAAAAAAGTCCGGCTCAGGCGGTGGGGTATAGCGCCGGGCTGCGGATGGTGACGGCATCGCAGGCTCCTTTGCACAGGGAGCCACCTCGGTTGCGGGCGCGCAGTAGCTAGGGACTTTGGACGAATTGCCAGTAATTCACCCAAAACCTATTGACAGGCCGAGATCCATCTGTTATGATAATCTCAACTTGAAGACAATGCTATGCCCTCCACGGGTGTGGCTCTGCTTGATGAAACCCGCGTACTGCTTTGGCCGGCGAAACGCGGGTTTCGGCTTTCCGTGGCCGCGACGCCTTGCAGAGGGGGTCGCGGCCTTTTCGGTTGTGGACCGGCGCAGCGGGGCATCCGGGGCACCGGTCACAGTGAATCAGAGTCTAGCATAAATGTGCGATGTTGCCTAGACTCTCGTCCGTATTGGAATGATCAAATAAATTTGATCGGGCCTAGTTTCCGCGCGAATCGCGGTTGGCGACCCAAATGGGCGCAATCCGTCCGAATTCGCTGGCGATATGGGGCGGGGTAATTGCCAGACGGGGTTAGAGTCGTAGGGGGATCGGGGGCAAAAAGACCGCAGCTGAGATCCGGTCATAACATGGCGTACGATTGTAGGATATGGCGCTGCCCATTGATGGTGGGGATTCCCCGATGCCTGAGGTACCCGACCATCAATGGACAGCGCCATATCCTACAAAGGGCAGCGACCGTTATGACCGGATCTTAGACCGCCGGTGTTGACCCTCAACACCGGCGGCAGGATCTGTTGTGCGAACCGTTCTCGCGTCAGGCGCTGGGGTTTAGTTCTCCGTACCAGCTATCTAACCAGTCCCGCACCTCAGCGAAGCGGGCGGCGGGGAGGTTGCGATAGGCCCCCACCCGGTAGCGCCGGTACAGTTCGCCCCACACCTGCGCGAAGCCGTTCGGCTGGCCTTGCTGGATCAGCAGCATGGCGATGTTCTTGACGGCGATCTGGATCTCGGCGGCCTGGGATTCGCTGATGGTCGCTCCGCTCGCTAGGTGCAACTCTAGCGCGGTGAGCCGGTCCTCGTGATCGGCGATCTGGCGGCGCGATTGCTGGATATAGCCCCGCGTGTACTCGGCAATGGTGGTGACCCGTTGCTCCAGCGCCAGGTGTTCGCGGGCCATGCTGGCGACGGCCTCGGCCAGCAGCAGCGCCTGTTCGACCGGGGAGAGATCGAGCGGTGCCGCAGCGGCAGGGGCCACGTCGCCTTTGAAGGCGTCCCACAACACGCGGAAGCACTCGCGCTGGTAGCGCAGGATCTTTTCCCGCAGTTCCGGCTTCACCCGTTCGGCGTTGATGCCAAACAGCCAGCCCGGCAGCATGTCGAGCGGGAGGCTGAGGGTCGTCTGTGGCCCGCCCCCCGAATCAATCACGCAATAGGCGACCCCTTCCGCCAGCACCGGGTTGCGCCGGATCCGCTCGAACTGCCCGGCGCGGGCCAGGCCGAGCACATCACAGATCACGCCTATCGGCACGTAAATGGTTTCATCCGCCGCTTGTGCGGCATGGATGTTGTCCCCGTAAAACGTGACATCCTTCTCCCGCACCGGGACGATGGTTGCTGCGTTGCTCTCTGGTGTTGTGTCGCTGCTCACGTAAGCCCCCTCTGTTAGCCCAATCCCTGGCGCGGCCCCCTACTCTACCCCCCCTGGCAAGGGGGAAGTGTTACACGTATCCCTTGCTCAGGGGGGACGTGTGACACGTATCCCTTGTCAGGAGGGCGCGCTCCCTCTCCGGTTCTATCCGATCCCCGGCCCGCGCGGATGGCGGTCCAGATATTCGGTCAGGGCGCGTTCGACCACTTCATAGTCGTTGAGATCGTACATCGCCGCATAGATTTTTACGCGCCGGGCCAGTTCGGTATCGATCCGGTAGCTGGCGACTTTGCGTTCGCGGGTGCCGGGCGACGCGGTTGACCGGGGGGTCGGGGCGGCTCTGCGCGCAACTTGTAGACTTGTAGACATGTCAGCGTGTGGCGTTGTAGCGCTTTCAGCTTGTGGGCTTGCTGCCGTGGCAGCTTGTCGCTTTGGAGACAGTGCAGCAGGCGGCGCGGGGGCTTCCACCGGCGGTGGCGCGGCTGGCTCGCCCCCCCCGGCAATCATGCTGTTCAGCCCGCCCCCGCGCCGCATAGGGCCGGGCGGCGTAATATCGTCGCCCGCGCCACTGACGAGCGACCCCAGATCGCGCTTATTGGGCATGGTGAACCTCCGCGGCCAGCGCACGGTAGGCGCGTGCCCCGGCGCTATTGGCGTCATATTGGCCGATGGGTGTGCCACTGGCCGGGGCTTCGGCCAGGCGCACGTTCAGGGGGATCGTCGTTTTGTAGACCAGATCGCCCATCTTCTGGCGGATGGTCGTCTCGACCTCAGCGGAAAGGTTGTTGCGGCGGTCAACCATCGTGCAGACCACGCCCGCGATACGGAGCGTGGGATTGAGCTTCTGCACCAGGCCGATTGTCTTTTGGAGTTGGGCCAGCCCCCGCAGGGCGTAGATGTGAACTTGCAGCGGGATGAGGACCTCGTGGGCGGCGGCAAGGGCGTTAAGCGTGAACAACCCCAGGCTGGGCGGCGGGTCGATAAGGATGTAATCATACTGATCGATCAGCGGTTCCAGGGCTTCCCGCAAGAGCGTTTCGCGCCCAATCTTGCCTGCCAGCTCTAGCTCGGCGGCGGCGAGGTCCAGCGTTGAAGGGATTACATGAAGCCGCTCGCTGAGGGCCAGCACGGCGAACCCGGCCCCGCGTTCCGGGTTGAGCAGCACGTCATAGATGGTGTACATCTCGGCGTAGGGATCGATGCCCAGGCCCATCGTGCCGTTCGCCTGCGGGTCGATGTCTACAAATAAGACCCGCTGATCGAGTTGGGCCAGCGCCTCCGCCAGGTTGACGCCGGTGGTGGTCTTCCCCACCCCACCCTTCTGATTGGCGAGCGCGATCACGCGCGCCCCCTTCGCCTTTGCCATACCTGCCTCCTCTATCCGCTGACTTGCTGATATGTTGAGTTGACAGCAGCTTGACATGTAAGGATGTAGACCTGCTGTCCTGACAGCTTAACGCCAATGTGTCTTATAGTCTTGTAAGTTATTCGGCTTACTGACATGTCAGATTGGCAGCAACCTCACAAGTAAAGATGTAAGCTTGCTGTTCTGACAGCTTAACCACTATACATCATGTAGTCCATTATACATCACAGCACAGCTTCTTGTCTAGATGTTGGGATGATGAATTAGCATCTTGAAATATCTACAACTAACAAGCAATAAAGCAAGAAATCTTTTATAAATAACTTCTTGAAATCTTGACAACTTAACTATATGACATAAAGCAAGTAAGACAGTTTGTAATCTAACGGTATAGAATCTATAACATCAATATAACTTGCAGACATGAAATTTTGATGACATTTTGAGGAAACTATTGCGCCTTCCGCGCCAGAAGAGGGTAGGGGACCTGTGCAAGTTGTCGCACCTTCAG
>JBBSEL010000542.1:0-4079 GCA_038239755.1 Chloroflexia bacterium
GTTCTGCCCTGATGACTATAGACCACCACGAAGATCCTTCGCTGCGCTCAGGATGACACCGGGGGAAGGTGGGCTTTGACCGCGCCCGCTAACTTAGCTGCCCCCTTCGGGCGAGATGCTGTATACTGGGCAGCAGGGAACGCGCCGAATCAACTTTGGTTTGACAGGATGCTGTTGTATGTGGCATACCCTGACGGGGATTTCCTTACTGCAGGCGCTGCAGCACCGCACCTTTGCCCTCCTCTTGGCGGGGCAGACGGTGTCTCGTGTGGGCGACTTTCTCTATGAAATCGCGCTCGCCTGGTGGGTGTTGCAAAAGACGGGATCACCGGTAGCGATGGCCGGGGTGCTGGTCTTTGCCTTCGCGCCGATGCTCCTCTTTCTGCTCATCGGCGGCGTGGCCGGAGATCGCTTCCCCCGTCCCTGGTTGATGCTCCTTTCCGACCTGGCGCGAGGGGTGATCGTCAGCCTGATCGCGATCCTGGCCGCGCTGGATCAGCTCGACCTGTGGGAGATCTATCTTGCCAGCCTCCTATTCGGGTTGGTCGATGCCTTCTTTCAACCAGCCTATGCTGCCCTGGTGCCCGAGGTCGTGAGCGACGAGAACCTGCCCAGCGCCAATGCCCTGTCCAGCCTGAGCAGCCAGCTTGGGCGGATCGTAGGACCGGCGCTGGGGGCGGGACTGGTCGCGCTGGGCGGGTCGGCCACCGCGTTCGCCCTCAATGCGGGCACCTTCTTCATCTCGGCGGCGTTCCTACTGCCCCTGCTCCGCCTGCCAAAGCCGCCCCGCACCCCGGCAGGGGAGGGGGAGGACGCACCACCACCGAGCGTCTGGGCCGACCTGCGCGCCGGGGTAGGGGCGGTACGCCGCTCGCCCTGGCTGTGGATGACCATCCTGCTCTTCGGCCTGACCAATGTCACCCTGGTCGGGCCGTACAGTGTGGCGATGCCGTTCTTGGTCACCGAGCATCTCCACGGCGATGTGAACACGCTGGGTATCCTCTATACCCTGTTCCCCGTCGGCTATGTGCTGGGGAGCGTTATCCTGGGGCGACAGGCCCGGCTCCGGCGGCGGGGCCTACTGATCTATGGCGGGACGGCGCTGGCCGGGCTGATGCTGGGTAGCCTGGGCCTGCCGCTGCCGTTCGTGCTGATCGGGCTGGCCGCGCTGATCAACGGGGCGGCGTTGGAGATGGGCGGCCAGGCCTGGACCAATGCGCTGCAAGACCCGGTCTTCGTGCCCCGCGATCTGTTGGGACGAGTGTCCAGCATCGATCTACTCGGCTCCTATGCTCTGCTGCCTATCGGCTACGGCGTGGCCGGGTGGGCGACGGCTACGTTGGGGGCCGCCCCGGTCTTCTTGCTGGGTGGTGGCCTGACCGCCGTCGTCGCCTTGCTGGGCCTGCTCCAACCCCAGGTGCGCGGGGTGGATTAACTGTAACAACCGGATCGCCCGCCGCGTATATTGCAATGCGAAGAGGGATCTGGTAAGGTAACGCAACAAGCGTAGATAGAGCATGATGCGGCCATACATTAGGCGTGAAGAGGAGTAAGCTGGATGGACCCGATCCAACGGATCAAATGTGAATGGTGCGGCGGACAGAACGAGCCGCACGCACTGGCGTGTTGGGCCTGTGGTGCCCCGCTGGATATCCGCAACCTCGTCAGCGAGTCGGGCTGGCGCGAAGCCCCCCGCCTGCGTGATATGACCGAGATTCACTTCGGCCAGAGCACCTGTCAGGTGGAGGGTGAGATCGTCCCGGTGGCCGAGATCAACCTGGCGGCGGGCGACTCGGTCTTTTTCGAGCATCATGTGTTGCTCTGGAAAGAGGACCGGGTGCCGATGAGCGCGCTGCCCCTCAGCGGCGGGATGAAGCGCGTGCTGGCCGGGCTGCCCTTTATCGTCAGCGTGGCGCACGGGCCGGGGCGGATCGCCTTCTCCCGCGATGCCGCCGGTGAATTGGTCGTGCTGCCGCTCCACCCTGGCATGGAACTAGACGTGCGCGAACACGCCTTTCTGCTCGCGTCGCACCTGATCAGCTATTCATTCATCCGGGTCAAGGGGTTGCGCAATATCCTGATGGGCGGGCAGGGGATGTTCATGGATCGCTTCGTCACGACCAACCAGCCGGGCCTGCTCCTGCTGCACGGTAACGGCAACGTCTTCGAGCGAGTGCTGCAAGCGGGCGAGTCGATCCAGGTCGAGCCGGGCGCGTTCCTCTATAAAGACGCCAGCGTGACGATGAACGTCGTCTCGGTGCCGCTGACCACCGGCCTGTTCGGTGGGACCGGCATGAATCTGGCCGAGATGACCGGGCCGGGCCGCGTCGGTATCCAATCGATGTACGTCCACCACACCACCGAATAAGGAGGCCGCCGATGAGTGTTCCTGCTCCCGATGCTGCCGCCTTGCGCAGCTATACCTGCCCCTGGTGCGGCACGACCAGCGTGGGCGTGACCCGCAGTTGCCCGGCCTGTGGCGCGGCGGTCGATGTCCAGTTGATCGCCACGCCGACCGGCTGGTACTCGCTACCCCCGATCAAGGACATGGCGAAGCTCCAGTTCGGCAGTTCGTACTGCCAGATCGAGGGTAATTATGTGCCCGTGGCCGACATGAACCTGTCCGGGAACGATAGTGTCTACTTCACCCATCATGTGTTGCTCTGGAAAGACCCGCAGGTCAAGGTTTCGACGCTGCCGATG
The DNA here is from genome assembly GCA_038239755.1 of Chloroflexia bacterium. Lineage (GTDB taxonomy): Bacteria > Chloroflexota > Chloroflexia > QHBQ01 > JAICKM01 > JBBSAN01. Next base: position 2,704 of record JBBSEL010000542.1, read on the forward strand.
CGCGGAGCCTGGAAGCGCCTGTTCGCAGGTCTACCGCTGATCATGACCCAGGCCCACGGCCCCGGCCATATCGCCTTCTCCCGCGATGCGCCGGGCGAGATGGTCGCTGTGCCGCTCCATCCGGGGCAGGCCGTGGACGTGCGCGAGCACCTGTTCTTGGTCGCTACCAGCAATGTGGTCTATGACTGGGGCCAGACCAATCTGTGGTACTACTACGGCGACGAAACCTATTACCCGCTGGGCATGTACATCGATACCTTCACCGCCCCCCAGGCTCCTGGCCTCTTGCTCCTGCACGGCAGCGGCAACGTCTTCGAGCGGATGCTGGCTCCCGGCGAAACGGTCTTGATCAAGCCGCGCTCTCTCCTGTTCAAAGACTCGAGCGTGCGCCTGCAAATGCATGTCGAGACGTGGCGGGGGGCCAATTCGGGCTGGCTGACTGGGTTGCAGAGTAGCCTCTGGCTGCGGATGCACGGCCCTGGGCGGCTCGCCATCCAGTCGGCCTTCGAGAAGCTGCCGGAGCCGAGCTACAGCACGATGCGCTGGAACACCGGGAATAGCACGCCGATCACCCGCTATGATTGGTGAGCGGAGGGCCGCTGCCGTCGATCCTCGCCCTCGGCGGGGTCGCCTATAACCTGATGATCTACCTGAAGATCTTGCCCGATCCGGTCTCGCAAACGCTCTTTAGCTAGGGATTCTATGAGACGGTCAGTGCGACCGGGGCGGGCAAGGCGATCAGCCTCAGCAAACTGGGTCTCGCCGTGACGCTCCATGCCCCCATCGGCGCGGACATCCAGGGCGAACAGGTGGCTACGAATGGGGCGGGGGATAACTTCTTCGCCGGGTTCCTCTACGGGCATCTCCAGGGCTATGGGGTGCGGCGCTGCCTGGAATTGGGCACCATCGTCGGTGGGCTATGTGTCACCTCGCACGAACTGGTCCTGCCTGATCTCAGTCCGGCGCTGGTCGAACGTGAGTATCACCAGCATTATAGTGCCTGGAGTTTTGACTGGGGATTAGAATAGACATATCCCTGGTAGATTTTCACCCAAGAAAAAGTCACTCTAACAAGTTACGGGGATTTTTGGTGTAGAACTCGGTATAGCCACATTCCGAGCAGACGTGCGCCGTGCAGGTGGAGCCTTTAAGCATGTTTCCCAGGCGGCGGTTGGCCGGGGCCAGACTCACGTAGTCACTCACTACTGCCTCAATCATCGGATAGCCGCATTTCAGGCAACGCATCTCTGTCGTAGAATCGTCCAGCCGCTGAGTCGGGTGCTCCATCGTATTCTCCCTATTATGAGGTTTAATAAGCCGTATTATTTGCTAATGCAGCCTATTATAGCACAATGGAGCCGCTTCGCCCGGTGACA
>JBBSEL010000543.1:0-4077 GCA_038239755.1 Chloroflexia bacterium
AAAGACCCGGAAATGAAATACACCCCCAGCGGGGTGCCGGTGACCACCTTTTCGGTGGCCGTGAGCCGCTCGTGGCGCACCCCGGAAGGGGAAAACCGCGAGGAAACCGAATGGTTCCGCATCGTCGCCTGGCGCAAGCTGGCCGAGACCTGCAACGAATACCTGCGGAAAGGGATGCGGGTCTATATCGAGGGCCGCTTGCAAACCCGCAAGTGGACCGACCAGCAGGGCCAGGAACGCTACACCACTGAAGTAGACGCCCAGGAAATGGTCATGCTCTCCGGTAAGGAAGATGGCGGCGGCGGCGGTGGTAACCGCAGCGCGGCTCCGGCCCGCAGCGGCGCTGGTGGCGGTAGCAATGATTATGATGAATCGGCGATGGACGAAGAGGACATCCCATTCTAGATGACCGATGGCCCGGCCCGGTATGGGCGGGCGTGGGGTTGAGGAGGATTACGTACACGTGACTGATACTGGAGGACCAGGGGAAGACGGACCCCGCCCGCGTCCCTCGTATGGGGGCGGTGGCGGTGGTGGGGGCGGCCCCCAGGGGGGCATGCGGCCCCGCCGTCCGCGCAGCAAGGAGCGGTTTATCCCGCGGCGTAAAGTCTGTGGCTTCTGCGCCGAAAAGCTGCCCTACATTGACTATAAGGACATGAATCGCTTGCGCCGCTACCTGTCCGAGCGGGCCAAGATCGAACCGCGCCGCAAGACCGGCACCTGTGCCCGGCATCAGCGCGCCCTGACCGTGGCCCTCAAGCGTGCCCGGCACGTCGCTTTGCTGCCGTTCATCGGGCCTCACGCCCGCTAGGACGATTTTGGATTTGCGATTTTGGATTTTGGATCACGAGTGCTTTGTGGCTGATCCAAAATCCAAAATCCAAGATCTGAAATTGTGAGAGTCTTATGCCCAAAAATAAGAGTAAACAGAGGGTGATCGTACCCCACCAGATGACACGTGGGCAGCTTTCGCGGCATGAGCGGGAGCTACGCCAGCAACGGTTGCTCTACTACGGGATCGGGGGCGTGATCGCCCTGATTCTCGCCGTGTTCGCGCTGACCGCGCTCTCGCAGTTCGTGATCAAACCGGCACAGTTGGGCGAGAGCCTCAAGCAAGTCGTCGCCACCGTCGGCAACGAACAGGTCACGCGCGGCACCTATAACAAGCTGCGGAGTTGGAATCTCTTTAACCAGATCCGCACCCAGGCTTATTATGTGGCGGTGGGCCTCTCCCAGGCCGACCCGGCCCAGACCGCGCAGTTGCAAGCGCAATTGAACGCGGTGGCGACCGCTCCGCTGGACGCGACTACGCTGCAAACGCTGGCCGAGAACAAGCTGATCGCGCAGCAGGCCACGACAGTGGGCGTGACCGTCACCGATGCCGACGTGAAGGCCGAGGCGCTCAAGCAGTTCGAGCCACAGCCCACGCCGATCCCCGGTTCGCCCACGGTGGCCCCCAGCGCCACGGCCACCCCGGCCACGCCACCCGCCACGCCGACCAATACCCCGGCCACACCGCAGCCCACCTCGACCGAGACGGCGACCCAAACCAACACCCCTGGCCCCAGCCCGACGCGCACCAGCACGCCGACGGTCACCCAGACCCCGCTGCCGGTGCCCGGTGCCCAGCAGACGGCCACGGTGAACTACAGCCAGTTCCTCGCCTCGGTGCAGAAGGGATCCCAGCCGATCACTGGTGATCCTTTCTGTAGCGACGGGTGCCCCGGCATCAGCGAACAAGACTACCTCGATCTGGTCGTCAAGCCCAGCCTGCTGCGTACCAAAGTCACCGAGGCGTTGCAGAAGAACCTGGAGATCAGCCCGGAGCAGATCCATGTCGCCCACATTCTGTTCCAGGTCAAGTCGGACCAGAACCCGAGCGGCACCCATACCGACGCCGAAGCCCTGCAACTGACCCAGCAGACGCTGGATCGGTTGAAGAAGGGCGAGGACTTTGCCACGCTGGCGAAGCAACTGTCGGAAGACACCAGCAACAAGGATAAGGGCGGCGACCTCGGCTGGTTCCTGCCGACCGAGAAGGGCGGCCCGATGGTCCAAGACTTCTCGACGGCAGCCTTCAAGCTGACCAAGCCGGACGAGCTAAGCCCACCGGTGAAGACGCAGTTCGGCTATCACATCATCAAGCTGATCGAACGCGGTCCGCATGATGTCGATCCGACGACGCTCCAGCAACAGAAGGACCAGGCGCTCACCAACTGGCTGACCGAACAGAAGGCCAAGGTGACGTTCACCCTGAACCTGCCGACCACGCCGGTCCCGGCCACGGTGCCGGTGCAACCCACCTCGCCTCCGGCCCCGGCGGCGACCAACCCACCGATCACCGCGCCGGTGACCAACACCGGCACGATCACCAAGTAACCCCACGAGGGCGCGCCGGTTGGCGCGCCCTCGTCTTTTCCCCCCTATGCTATGCTGAAGCGCCTGTGGCACCTGCTCCGCCCGCCGGGCGAAATCGTGCGCGGGCGACCCCATTTTGTTGTCCCAGCGGCGGGGCGGCGGGGCGTCGTCGCCTGGATCGTGGAAGGCCGCGCCGTCGAGCGCGACGGGCGGCGGATAGTCGTGCCCATCGCGATCATCGAGCTACACGCCACCGGGGTGCGGCGGCGGCCTTTGGGGCTGCGCCAGCGGCTCGTAGCGCAACGACGCACCCGCACCGACAACGGGGCCTAGAATCGGCGCGTCAACCTGCCGTGGTCGCCTCGAGCAAATACATCGGCGTTGGCGCGAGGGGCACGGTACGGGTGAGTTGGAACCCGGCATCGGCCAGCATCGCCCCGTATTCCGCCGCAGTGCGCTCCCGCCCATTGTTCAGCACCAGCATGTTCAGGTCGAATTGGACGGCAACATTCGGCCCGGTGACCCGCTCCGGCAAGAGCCGTTCGATGATCACCAGCTTCCCCCCCTCGACAATCGCCTGGCGGCAGTTACGCAGGATCTGGCGGCCCTGCTCATCATCCCAGTCGTGCAACACTTGCGAGAGGATATAGAGGTCGCCCCCGGCAGGCACCGCCGTGAAGAAATCGCCCGCCTCGCTGCTGGTGCGGTCGCCCAGCCCCGCCGACTCGAAGAACAGTTCGGTCCCGGCCAGCACCTGCTCGGTATCGAACAGGACGCCGGTCAGGTGCGGGTTGGCCTGGAGGATCGGACCGAGCAGCGTGCCGAACGCCCCGCCGAGGTCCACCACCTGATGCGCCGTCGAGAAGTCATAGACCGGTAGCATCGCCCCGGCGATCTGCGTGGCCGTGTGGGTGATAAACTCGTTGAAGATCTCGTCAATGGCCGGGTGTTCGGTCAGGAAGGTGAAGAAGTCGGTCCCCATCGCCTGCGAGAAGGCGATCTCGCCGCTCTGAAGGCTGGGTAGCAGGCCCCCCCAGGCCGGGTAAAACACCTCGCCGTGGATGATCGCCAACCCTCGCAGCGATCCGGCGGTGTGGCTCCCCAGGAACGCGCCCATCGGGGTGAGGGCAAACCGGTCATCGGCCTCCTCGCTCAAGACCCCCGCATGGGCCAGCCCGCGCAACAGGCGGTGCAGCGGGTCGGGGGCGACGTGCAAGCTGGTAGCCAGCTCGGTGCTGCTGCGCGGGCCGACGCTGAGAACATCCGCGAGGCCCAGCCGGGCGGCGGCATAGACCATCTGGCTCAACGCATAGCCCTGGATCAATTGGAGCAGCCGGGCGCGGGCCGATAGGGGCGGCGGGGTTGGGGTATCGGTGGAGTCAGGCATAAGGGTCGTCTTCCTTCTCTTAGAGTAATAAGCCCTGGCGCTACGCGCCAGCATAGGTGGGGTACTTTCTCGATTCCCCCTCTGTGCAGCACAGGTTGTGCCGCCGTCTCACCGCATGGCCGGTGCCCCACCCCAGGAAACGCCCCGGCCCGGTGACCATACCAATGGGCCATTGACGTAACTGCCTATCTGTGCCATAATTGGGGCGACTCAAGTTGAAGAGCTAACGCCGCGTGGTGCTACCCCCAGGGGTGCCCAGTTGAAGCTGCGGTATCGCTGGAGCACAAGCAATGGAAACGCTCGCTGGAGCCTGGCTGTCCGATCTGATCCGT
>JBBSEL010000544.1:0-4071 GCA_038239755.1 Chloroflexia bacterium
GGCGCAGATCGGCGCGCAGGTGGGGCAGGCGGTCGGCCCCCATCAGCGCGCCCCACTCCGCCTCCAGGCGGGCCATCGTGGCTTCGGCCTCCCTGATACAGGCCCAGCCGCGCTCGGTCAGGGTGACGATTTTGCCGCGCCCGTCCTGCGGGTCGGCGTGCCGCACCACATAGCCTCGCTGTTCGAGATAGATCGCCATTTCGCTGGCCGCCTGCTTGGTGATCTCCAGAAACCGTGCCACCTCGGTGATCGTGGCCCCGTCGGGGGCGATCCGCGAGAAGAAAAACCCGTGGACCGGGCGCAGATCGTCATACCCCAGCGTCGCCAGATGGGCGTGTAGCGCATCGATCATCGTGCGGAAGCCCAATCCCAGCAAAATGGTCAGTTCATAGCTATTGGTCTGCTCGTCCATAATCGGGCGTGTCCTTCAAATTAGTCAGGCCACTTGACTAATTCCGCTAAGGCTGCTATAATCGAGAAGTGGTCAAGTTACTTGACTATTATACATGATCGGTCCGGCGAAGTCTACACTTCTTACCCATTATCACAGGAGGTTCCTATGTCTGGCGAAGCCAACAAAGTCGTCGTTGAGCGCCTTATCGCGGAGGTCTGGAACGGGGGGCAGCACGCGGCCCTCGATGAATTCCTTAGCCCGGAGTACTACGATTACGGCACGGAGCCGCGCAACCGCGAAGGGCTGGAGCGGGTGCTCCAGATGATGCAGACGGCCTTTCCCGGCCATCACACCACGATCGAGGAGATCATTGCCGAAGGGGATACCGTGGCCGTCTGCCTCACCTTGCGGGGCACGCAGAGCGGCCCGTTTCGCGGCCTTCCGCCCACCGGCAAAGCCATCGAAATCGGCGGCTACCGCTGGTACAAGGTGGTAGACGGCAAGATCGTGTCGCACCGTGGCCTGCTCGACCTGCCCTCCCTGCTCCGGCAGATCGGCGCGAGCCTCTGAACAGATCCGGGCCACACAGTAGCCCAGGGGCGGGCAATATGCCCGCCCGGTTGCGGGATGGCGGCGGCGGTGTATAATGGGTCTATGACCGCCGCCTCCTCATCCTGGCCTGCGCCAGCAAAAGGGCTACCCGATGATACGTATCGTGAGCCGGGCCTTGACCCGGCTGTACAAACTCCCCCCCGCCGCAACCTATAATGTGATCGTCGATCGCGATCTGCCGGTGCCGATGCGCGACGGCACGGTACTGCGGGCCGACCACTACTACACCCGGCACACGCGCAAAGCGCCCACGGTCCTGGTGCGCTCGCCGTATGGCCGCGCCGGGGCCTTTGCGCTGTTGTTTGCCCGCCCCTTTGCCGAGCGCGGGTTCCAGGTGCTGATCCAGAGTTGCCGGGGCACTTTTGGGTCGGGGGGCGAATTTGAGGCCTTCCGCAACGAACAGCACGACGGCCTGGACACTCTGGACTGGTTGAAACAGCAACCCTGGTTTTCGGGCGCGCTGGCGACGGTGGGTCCCAGCTACCTGGGGTTCGTGCAGTGGGCCATCGCCGCCCAGGCCGGGCCGATGCTCAAGGCGATGGGTTTGCAGATCACCTCGTCGGAGTTCCGCAGCCTGAGCTATCCCGGCGAGTCGTTCGGCCTCGACACCGCGCTGACCTGGATCCAACAAATGACGCACCAGGAAGAGAGTTTTTGGACCACGCTCCGCACCCGGCGGCAGCGGGCCAAAGAGATGCAAGCGGGGGCGATGCACCTGCCCCTGCGCGATGCGGATCAGATCGTCGCGGGCAAGACAGTCGCGTTTTATCACGACTGGCTGGAACATAACACGCCGGGCGATCCCTGGTGGGAGCCGGTCGTGTTCAGCGACACCGCCGGGGAGATCGCCGCGCCGATCAACATGATCGGCGGCTGGTACGATATTTTCCTGCCGCAGATCCTTGCCGACTATGTGCGGCTGCGCCAGGCGGGCAAGCAGCCCTATTTAACCATCGGCCCCTGGGCGCACACCTCGTTCGCGGCGTTTCCCTATATGATCCGCGATTCGCTGGACTGGTTTCGGACCCATCTGCTGGGGGAACAGGGGTTGTTACGCAAAGCGCCGGTGCGGGTGTTCGTCATGGGCCGCAACAAGTGGAAAAGCCTGCCCGACTGGCCGCCGCCCGGCTACCGCCCGCAACGCTGGTTTTTGCAGCCCGGTAGGCGGTTGGCCCTTGAACCGGCAGGCGCATCCAAACCGGATCGCTACCGCTACGATCCCGCCGATCCGACCCCCGCTGTGGGCGGCTCCAGCCTGAGCCAAAATTCCGGCCCCAAGGATAACCGCGCGGTCGAAGCGCGCCCCGATGTGCTGGTCTATACCAGCGCCGTACTGGATGCCGAGGTCGAAGTGATCGGGGCGGTGCGCGCCGAGCTGTTCGTCCAATCGAGCCTGGAACATACCGACTTTTTCGTGCGCATGTGCGACGTGGACCCCAAGGGCAAGTCGATCAACGTCAGCGACGGCCTGGTGCGCCTGCAACCCGGCCAGCCCACGGTGGGCGACGACGGCATCTGGAAAGTGACCATCCCGTTGTGGGCCACCGCGCACTGCTTCCAGAAGGGCCACCGGATTCGGGTGCAAGTCGCCGGGGGGTCGCACCCTCGCTACGCCCGCAACCTCGGTAGCGGGGAACCGCTCGCCACCGCCACCACGCTCCGCGCCGCCGACCACACGGTGTATCACGACGCGGAACACCCGTCAGCGATCCTGATCACCTGCCGCCCCACCGGGACGGGCACCAGCGCGGCAGGCGGGAGCCAGCCCCGCCCTGCCGGGTGACCCCGGCCCACGGGCAGGCCGCCGAGGCTGCCCGGTCTGGCGGCGTTATGCTATAATAGGCAAGTCGTAGATCAGGGCGGTTGCCCCTGACTCAGGCGTATCCTCCCCCAGGTCCGGGCACGAATCGGGCGATCCGGCACCGCCCGATCTGCGCGCCCGGCTGGCGGGAAGCCCATGAGGTACGGAACAAATGCGTGTACTGGTGACCGGCGGGGCGGGCTACATCGGCAGCCACACCTGCCTGGAATTGCTCAACGCGGGGCACGAGGTGGTCGTGATCGATAACCTCAGCAATAGCAGCTATACGGCCCTCCAACGGGTTCAGGAGCTAACCGGGAAGAGCGTGGCCTTTTACCACGCGGACCTGCGGGACCGCGAAGCGGTGGACGCGGTGCTGGATCCGGTACCCGATGCGGTCATTCATTTCGCCGGGCTAAAAGCGGTAGGCGAATCGGTGCGGCTCCCCCTCCACTATTATCAGAATAACATCACCGGCACCCTCGTCTTGTGCGAAGCGATGGCGGCACATGGGGTCAAGACGCTCGTCTTCAGCTCTTCGGCCACCGTCTACGGCGACCCTAGCCGGGTGCCGATCACCGAAGATTTCCCGCTTTCGGCCACCAACCCTTATGGCCGCTCGAAACTGATGATCGAAGAGATCTTGCGCGATCTCTATGTGGCAGATAGCGGCTGGAACATCGCCATCCTGCGCTACTTCAACCCGGTGGGCGCGCACCCCAGCGGGCGCATCGGGGAGTCGCCCAACGGAATTCCCAACAACCTGCTGCCCTATATCGCCCAAGTGGCGGTGGGCAAGCGGCCCGCGCTCCAGGTGTTCGGGGGCGATTATCCCACGCCCGACGGGACCGGGGTGCGCGACTACATCCATGTGGTCGACCTGGCGGTCGGCCACCTCAAAGCCCTGCAAAAGCTGACGACACAGCCCGGCGTGGTCACCTACAACCTGGGCACCGGGCGCGGCTACAGTGTGCTGGAAATGGTGGCCGCCTTCGAGCAAGCATCCGGTCGCCCGATCCCCTACCAGATCGTCGCCCGCCGCCCCGGCGATATCGCCACCTGCTACGCCGATCCGAGCAAGGCCCAGCATGAGCTAGATTGGGCGGCAGAGCGCGAAGTCGCCGCGATGTGCGCCGATTCCTGGCGCTGGCAGTCGCAAAACCCGAACGGGTACGACTAGGCTGCCGGACCTGCGTCGCCCACCCTCCATAGCTCCCCCCCTGCCCGCCCCGGCGCGCACCCCCCGGCGGGGCGTGTTTGGCAC
>JBBSEL010000545.1:0-4067 GCA_038239755.1 Chloroflexia bacterium
CAAGGTGATCAGCGTGCATGACGTGGGCAAGGCGATCAACCGGCAGCAGGTGGAGGGACAGATCGAAGGCTGCCTGGCCCAGGCGGTGGGCTATGCGCTGCTGGAACATTTCCAGATGCACGACGGCTTGGTGCTGACGCCCTATTTCAGCACCTACCTGCTGCCGACGGCGCTGGACATGCCGACCGAGATCGTCCCGGTCATCCTCGAACTGGCCGACTCGAACGGACCCTATGGAGCGCGGGGTATGTCGGAGATGCCGCTGGTGCCTCTGGCCCCGGCCATCGCCGCCGCGATCCACGATGCGACGGGGGTGTGGCTGACGCAGCAGCCGATGACGCCGGAACGAGTGCTGACGGCAATTAAGAAGGATGAAATGTGAAACGTGAAACGTGAAACGTGATGAGGGATCAGGGATCAGAACGACGCAATACGCAATACGCAATACGCAATACGCAGTACGAGTTCACGTTTCACGTTTCACGTTTCACGCAGTACTGAAATTGAAGGAGGGGAGCAGTGACCATGTTACGCATTACCGCCGGGCCGTACACCTTTACGGCGCGGATGGAAGAGGAGGCCGCTCCGGAGACGTGCGCGGCGTTTGCGAAGTTGTTGCCCTACCGGCAGAAGCTGATCCATGCGCGGTGGAGCGGGGAGGCGTGCTGGATCCCGCTAGGGGATTTTCAGTTGGGGGTGGGGTATGAGAACCACACCAGCCACCCGTCGCGGGGCGATATCCTGTTCTATCCGGGCGGGATCAGCGAGACGGAGATCCTGTTCCCCTATGGCAGCGCGTGTTTTGCCAGCAAGATGGGGCAGTTGGCGGGCAACCATTTCCTGACGATTGTCGAGGGGCAGGAGTTGCTCCCGGCGCTGGGGCGGCTGGTGCTGTGGGAGGGGGCGCAGGATATTGTGTTTGCGGCGGTTGAATAACCCCTGTCGGACGGATGACCTTGCTTGACGGCTGGTGGGGGTGCTGGTTACAATAAATGTAGCCGCGGCGCGGGGTTTGCTACGGCTATGCAGCGCGGTTATTACATCGAGGAGGGACCACTATGAACGAAGAACCAGGATCCACCCGGCGGATGGATGCCAGCGAAGTCCCGGCCAGCAGTTCGGCTACGGGGAACAGCGCGGGGAGCAGCGCGGGGAACAGCCAGGAATTCCCACTGTCGGGCGACAGTGTGATCGCCAAGATCCAGGAACTGGTGCATGAGGGGAATGTGCGCCGGATCGTGGTCAAGCACGCGGATGGCCGCACGCTTGTCGAATTCCCGCTGACGGCAGGGGTCGTCGGGGCCTTGTTGCTGCCGATGTGGGCGGCGCTGGGGGCGATTGTGGCCCTGGCTGCCGACCTGACGATTGTGGTGGAGCGGCGCGAGTGACCCGCCGCGCCTGATCCTCACCGTCTGATAGCACGCCCTGGACTCCGGTCTGGGGCGTCACTATGTCCGTCAGCGCAACTCGCCCCGCGCCAGGGCCAGGGCGATGGCGTTGTGGCGGGCGATCAGGGGGGGCAGGTCTACGTCCAGGAGTTGCCCGTCTTGCACGCGGCGGCGGCCATTGATCACGCTCAGATCGACGGTGGGAGGCTGGCAGAAGACGAGGGCGGCGAGGGGATCGTGGACCGCGCCCCCGGCCAGGCCCAGCGTGTCGAGGCGGAAGCCGATGAAGTCGGCGGCCATGCCGGGAGCCAGCGTGCCGATGTCGTCGCGGCCCAGGACGGCGGCCCCGCCCCGCGTCGCCAGGGTGAGCGCATCGTGGGCGCTCAGTGCGCCGGGGTTACCACCGACGCGGTGCAGGAGCAACGCCTGGCGGGCCTCGGCCAGCAGGTGCGAGCCGTCGTTGGAGGCCGAGCCATCGACCCCCAGGCCGACCCGCGCTCCAGCAGCCTGCATGGCCCGCAGCGGGGCGATGCCCGACGCGAGGCGCATATTGGAGGAGGGGCAGTGGGCGATGCCGGTGCGGGTGGCTCCCAGGCGGGGGATTTCGGCGGCGTGAGGGTGGACCATGTGGGCGTGCCACACGTCGGGGCCGACCCAGCCCAGGTCTTCGGCCAGTTCGACGGGGGTGCGGCTAAAGGCGGCGCGGCAATAGGCGTCTTCGTCCAGGGTTTCGGCCAGGTGGGTGTGCGAGTGGATGCCATAGGCGCGGGCCAGGGCGATGCTCTCGCGCATCAGCGTGGGCGAGACGGAGAAGGGGGAGCAAGGGGCAAGCACAACGCGCAGCATGGCATAGCGCCCGGCATCGTGGTACTGCTCGATCACCCGGCGCGAGTCGGCCAGGATCGCTGCTTCGTCCTCCACCACGCGGTCGGGGGGGAGGCCGCCCTGCGACTCGCCTACCGACATGGAGCCGCGCGCCGCGTGGAAGCGGACGCCCATCTCCTGCGCGGCCTGGATCTGGTCGTCCAGCCGCGCCCCGTTGGGCCAGATGTAGGTGTGGTCGCTGCTCGTGGTGCAGCCGGAGAGCAGCAGTTCGGCCAGGGCGATTTTGCTGCTGACATAAATGGCTTCGGGGGTCAGCCCAGCCCAGATGGGGTAGTGGGTGCGGAGCCAGGTGAACAGGTCGGCATCCTGGGCGGCGGGGAGGTTGCGGGTGAGGGTCTGGAAGAAGTGATGGTGGGTGTTGACCAGGCCCGGCAGGATGACCCGGTCGCGGGCGTCGATGATCACATCCGCCGTCGCGGGCAGGGTGTCGGTGGGACCGACCTGGCGGATGACGTTGTCCTCGATGTAGAGGCCGCCGTCGGGGACGCGGGTGTCAGTGTCGTCCATCGTCGCCAGCAGGGTGGCGTGTTGGACCAGGAGGGTGGGCATGGGGCTATCCTACCTGATCGGCTGGGGCGCGTCAAGGACGAAGGTTCACCACAGAGAACACAGAGAACACAGAGATCTCTGTGTTCTCCGTGTCTCCGTGGTGAACTGAATACGCTTGACAAGCACGGAGGGGGGGTTTACACTGAAGGTACTTCCCCAAAGCGAGGACCCTGATGCAACAGCGAATTTTAGACGCATTTCGCGCGATTGTCGGCCCGGCGGGGCTGATTACCGCGCCGGAGCAGTTGCGGACCTATGACACCGACGGGCTGACCAACTTCCGGGTCACGCCCGCCGCCGTGCTGCTGCCGACCAGCGCCGCGCAGGTGCAAGGGGTGGTGCAGGTGTGCCACCGCGAGGGGATCCGCTTTGTGGCGCGGGGGTCGGGAACGGGGCTGAGTGGCGGGGCGCTGCCGGTGCATGAGGGGATCGTGATCAGCCTGACCCGGTTGAACCACATCCTCGAAGTAGACCTCGCCAACGCGCAGATCGTGGTCGAGCCGGGGGTGATCAACGCGCAGGTGACAGCGCGAGTCGCGCCGCAGGGCTATTTTTACGCGCCCGACCCGTCGTCGCAGTCGGTCTGCACCATCGGCGGCAACGTGGCCGAGAACTCGGGCGGCGCGCACTGCCTCAAGTACGGTTTCACCGTGACCCATGTGCTGGGGCTGGAGGTGGTCTTGCCCGATGGGTCGCTGGTTCACCTGGGCGGGACGACGCCGGACGCGCCGGGCTATGATCTGGCGGGGGTGTTCGTCGGCTCCGAGGGCACGCTGGGCATCGCCACCAAGATTATTCTGCGGATCGTCAAGCGCCCGGAGACGGTGCAGACCTTGCTAGTGGCGTTCGCGTCGACTGACGCGGCAGGGGCCGCCGTCAGCGCGATCATCGCGGCGGGTATCCTCCCGGCGGCAATCGAGATGATGGACCGGCTGAGCATCCAGGCGGCGGAGGCGGCAGTCCACGCGGGCTACCCGATGTGCGACGGCCTCTTGCTGGTGGAACTGGATGGGCCGCAGGCCGAGGTGGTCGTGCTGATGGACGAGGTGATGGCGATCTGCCGCGCCTGCGGCGCGTGGGAGATCCGGCTGGCGCAATCGGAAGCCGAGCGGGCGGTGGTCTGGAAGGGCCGCAAGGCCGCCTTCGCCGCCATGGGCCGGATCGCGTCGCAGTACATCGTGCAGGATGGGGTCATTCCGCGCACGGCCCTGCCACGGGTGTTGCGGGAGATCGCGGCACTGGGCG
>JBBSEL010000546.1:0-4065 GCA_038239755.1 Chloroflexia bacterium
CGTTGGCGTGACCGTCGGCAAAAGCATCCCGGTAGCAACCACAGCCGTCGGACTCACCGTTGGGGTCGCCGCGACGAACGCGCCACCCGTCCCGCCCAGGAGGGTCAGGAGAATATAGCCAATCAGCGCGGCCACCAACGCACCCAGCAAAGCCGTTTGGGGACGGCTGAGGCCGCGCCGGGGTCCCTGGGCCAACAGCGTCGCTTCATCGAGATAGCTGATCTCGGCGGGGGTGGTATGATGGATCAACCCACGATGGGCTACATCACCAGCCTCCGCACCCCGGATCAGATCTTCAACAAAGTTCAACTCCAGATCATCACGGCTCGGGCCAGCCCCTAATTGCTGCGCCTTAAGCCGCTCATAGGTCGCGGCGAAATCGGCGCGGGTTTCATCCGACAGCGAGATAACCATCAGGACACCTCCTCAGGGGAAGATCCCCGGCAGTGCGTAGCCCGGTGTGCGGGCTTCCAGATACAAGCGCCCGGTCCCCTGGCTCTCGCGCTGCACATCCTCCCAGCTGAGGGACCGTCCCCAGCGAAAGGCGGGGAGAGCGATCCGTACCGAGTCTGTCCACACCCAGCGCAGCGCCGCGTGACCGTTGCGGTCGGTGAGCGCCGTTTGGAGCACGGCGTTGGTCGGGCCGTCGATCAGCAACACCGCCACCCCCTGGATGCCATCGTCGGGTTGGGGGCCGCGCTGTGGGTCCAGGTCGCCCAGTGGCGCAACGTAAGCCACCACATCCACCTGCACTGTAACCGGCGTGGGGGTGGGCGTGGCGACGAATGTTGGGCTGGCGGCGGGTGTTGGGCTACGCGGCAACGTACCACCGGCTGCTGGGATCGTTGTCGAAGTAGGTAGCAACGGCAGCAGGCTAGGTGGCAACGAGGCAGTAGGTGGCACCGGTGCAGGCAACACCGGCGCAGGAGTATTCGCCGGGCTACCACTGGAACCACTCCCGCCCCCTACCCCACCGCCGGGCACCGAAGGCATGAATGGTGGTGGGGTCGCCGGAGAGGGCTGGGGCGTTGGCGAAGGTGTCGGGGTCGGCGGATCGATTTGCACGAGCAGGCTGTATGTTTTGCCGCGCGGGTCGGAAGCAGGAGCCAACCCGTAGTTGTGGATCTCAGCAACGATCCAACGGTCATCGGGACCACTCAGCGGGTTGCACCAGCGCACAAAGCTGCTCAGGTCGGAGGTGTGCGGGCGGGCGTCGTCGTTCTGGGCCAGCAATCGCCGCCCTTCCCGCGTGGGCGCAGCCGTCCACAGGAGGATGGTTGTGTCCAACCCTGCTGTCAGGTCCCCGGTGGTAAGGGCATAGCAGTTGCCGGGCTTGGTACGGAAGCTGTAAAAGTCCGCGTCGTTCGCTCCGGGGGTGGCCGGGACAAAGTTGAGATGCTGATACACCACCCCCAGATCAAGCGGATAGGCCTCCTCAAAGCGATCATTCGGTTCCAGAAGGTCGGGCGTCAGACCATCGGTGGGGCCAGCCGCGATCGCAGGCACGCCCCCGGTGCCCGCACTACCCCCTTGCGGATGCAGCAGCGGATCCGGTGTCGCAGGCAGCGTCGCGAGGGCCGGAGGCACGGGAGACGGGGTAAGTGTCGGGCTGACCGTCAACGTAGGTGTCACGGGCAGTAACGGGGTCGCGGTTGCACTTGGCGCGGCAGTAGAGGTGAGCGTCACGGTCGGGGCATCGGCCAAGTTCAAACTCAGGGTGTACGCGAGGCCCGGTGCCCCGATGTCGCCCTGGTTCTTGATTTGCAGAAGATACCAGCCATCCACTGACGGTACCCACACCAACAATGAGGGACCATGAGCGCCCGGCGCATCGTCATTCTGCGCAAGGACGGTTCGGCCATCGGGAGCAAACAGGTACAGGTACGTATCGATGCCTGAGGACAGATCGGTGGTCGCCAGCCGGTAGGCCTTGCCCGCCTTGGCGAAAAAGGTCACCCAGTCGGCATCGCCTGCGGGACATAAGAGATGGGTTTGCTGCTCGCCAACGACCAGGGGCCGCGCCGCCGCTGGTTCGCCATCTGGTTCGTAGCTATCTAGGCAGGGTACGGGCGTCGCGGTCGGGGTCGCGGTCGGCAATGGTGTGCGTGTTGCAAGAGGTGTGCTTGCCAGAGCGGTGATTGTAGCGGCCAACGCCGTCTGGGTCGCACCGATGCTGACCACCGTGCCCTGTGCGGCCTGCGCCGTCGCGGTGCTGCTGAGCGCCGTCGCGGTGCGACTGACCGCAGTGGCGGTGTTTCCCACCATTGTGGCCGCAATGTCTACCGTCGGCGTGGCTGTTGCTGTTGGGGTGAGGTCTACCGTGGCCGTCCCGGTGGCGGGCACCACGACGTGCGCGCCTGCCGGGGCAATCCCCTGCCCGATCAGCAGGAGAGCCACCAGACCCAGCCCGCCTAATGTCCAGCGTAGATTACGCCAGTGTGTGTGCCTTCCCTGTACCTGTTGCATTGCTATATCCCCCGTCCAGAGGCGATGGGTCGCCTTGGCCGCTACGCTACTCCCGGATTCTCGTCATCTTCCAGATGCTCTGGGAGCACACTCGCGGTGTCCTGTGCTGCACGCCTGCTAGAAGGTGGGCGGCGCGGGACGGCCCGTTGCTCCAGCACGGCATCCGGGCGTTGGCCGCTGTAGGTGCCACTCCGGTGGGCGATGGCTTGCTGGATAGTGCCTTGGCGATAGGCAGGCCGATTGCGCCACTTCTCATCCCAGAGGCCCGATTGCTCCACTAATCGCTCGATCTGGACGGGATCTTGGGTGTAGAAGGCGAGCATTCCGCAGAGGGCCAGGTCCGCTTCCGACGGCGAGGCATAACCCTCGGTATCCCCCTGCCACAGCCGCTCGAAGCCTGGGCCATTCTTGGCCCGCCGGACCTTGTCCAGGATCGCTGTGTCCTGTAAGGTGGAGTGCTCACCACCCGCCGGAGCCACAACAGGAGCCGCTTGCGCCGCGTAGCGTTGTTGGAACACCTGACGGTGGACCTGAGCCAGTTCAGGCCCGCGTTCCTCGACGGTAGTGGGAGTACCGACCAGATGCTGCCCGGTCACGCTCAAGAAGCGCCGATCGCTATACATCTCGACTGGCCCTTCGCGCCGCCCTAGTTCGCGGGGCGGCAAGGTGCCCTGCGTGAAGATGCGGACACCCGTGCCGGAGGGACTCACCTCACTATAGCTGTCCAGTGTCTGCACGATCTCGGCGGCCCAGGGCAGCAAAACACCGGTCTGCGGATCAAAGCAGTGGTCGAGATCGACCCCCACAAAGGAATCACCCGCCTGGAGCATGAAGCCGACGCCGTCGTATCCACCCTGGACGAGCGCCGCCTCGGCCTCAGCAGCGGTGCCCCAGGTGCGCGGCTCATTGCTGCGGGCGCGGTGGCCCTCGCGCGGGTTATACGGGATCTTGGTGCGCCGCCCGTCAGCCTCCTCATAGCGCCAGGCCACCCATTGCGCCTGCTCCTTCAAGGCCGTGGGGATTGCGCCCGGCTCAGTCCGCCACGGTGGGGTTATCTCTGGCAGCAGACCCACTGCCGGGATGGTGGCCGGGGTATCCGGGTTGGGTGGTGGGAGTAGTAGAGGTTTAGGCCCAGTCCATACCTCAGTAGTGGATGGAAGGATCATAACTTCATCCTCAATAAGTAATTGATCAGATAGTGGCTCCTGAAAATGGAGCGGGATAGACCCAACCCCAGCGGATGGCAGCGGTGCGGACGGAGTGGAGAGCGGGGGCTGCTCCGTTGGTAGTCCCTCTGCAGCGCTCAACGGGGGGATGCTATGCGCGGTCAACCACCGATCGGCCCGTGTACGGCGCTGTTCGGCCTGGCGGATGTCGTACCACTCCCCGTCAATGACGACCGCTTCACCGTCCAGTGTTGATGCCCCGCCTGAGGCGGCATCCGCGCCTGTATCGCCAAAGGGCGGCGCAGCGGGAACGGCGCTAGGGACGGCATCAGCGGTGGGACCAACATCCATTTCGGGTTCACTCATCCCGCCGCCCCCTCGGCGATAACCCAGCGCGATAGCGGTACCTAGTGTGCCGGCTCCCGGCAGCCCC
>JBBSEL010000547.1:0-4056 GCA_038239755.1 Chloroflexia bacterium
CCCCCCGCCCCCGACACCCAGCCCCGCAGATCCCAAACCAGCGCGACGAGAATTCCGATCATCCCCACCCCGACCCACGGCCAGAACGAGCCGAGAAAGTCGCGAACATAGCCGGTGAACCGATCCGCAAACCAGGGCAGTGAATGGACCGTCACCAGATGGTAATAGTAGCCGCCATCAGTGACAAGGTTGAGCAGCGCCGCCGGGAAGAATGCCCCAGCCAGGTAAGCCACCGTGAAGCCAACCCCGGTGCGGGGCCGGGTCAGCAAGAGCCACAGGCAGGCCGCGCCCGCCGCCGCCAGCGCCGTCTGCTTGCTGTAGATCGCCGCCCAGAAGAACGGCAGCGCCCACCAGACCTGCGCGGGGGGCCGGGCCAGCAGCCACCACAACCCCCCCAGCCCACAGGCCAGCGCCAGCACATCGGGCTTGACCAGCGCGCCCCAGAAGGCGACCACACCCAGCGACCCCCAGACCAGCGCCGCCAACCCCCCGGCCACCCAATCCCGCGTGACCTGCCGCACAATGGCGAAGATCGCCAGCGCCGCCGCCAGGGTCGCTATGATCGAAATGGCGCGCCCCACCTTGAAGCTGACCCCGACCAGATGCAGCCCCGGCCAACTGAGCAGGTAGAACAGCGGCGGATACGGCGCAGCGATAAACAGTTGCGGCGTGACCGGGTCGTAGATGTTCGTGCCGTGGTCCAGCAGCCCCGTCTCGGCCACGATCATCCCCTCGGACTCGTCCAACTGGTAGGGCCAGGCGAACAGATCGGCCATGATCCCCGCGCTGTGGGCGACCTTCAGCGCCAGCGCCAGCGCCAGCACCGCCAGCGCCCCCCATAGGAGCCAGGTTTGGAGTTTGGATTTTGGATTTTGGATGAGGGTTTGCAAGCGGTTACTTTACCCATTCCATACGGTCGATTTTGATACCCAACTCGCGGGGGTCCGCGCCGCCGGGGACGAAGGTGTTGACGGTCACGCTCAGGCTATCGAGCCGGGGTGGGCCAAGATCCAGATCCAGATCATGCCAGTCGGTATCATTCGGCACCAGCACCGTATGCTGTTGGTTGATGCATACATCGGCTCCACAGTTGTGGGTGGCGATAACGATAGTCGCCGGAGGCCAGCCTGCCGGACGCCAGCCATTGACCCGCAACCGCAACCGATACCAGTCCGCCAAATAAGGCGTATAATTTTCCTTGGCAATAGTCTGCCCCGTCCAGCGATAGGTTACGTCGCCATCACGCTCCGGCCCGTAAAATCTCTGTACCTGGCCTAAGTCTAAACCGGAACCAACGTCTATCGAAGTACTGTCGGTCAGAACGCCTAGAAAATGCCCCGCCGCCCAGCTCAGCGCCGCCGTCCCTGCGTCGTTCACCGGGCGGCTGGTGAACAGGCGGGCCGCTTGCGCCGTGTCGCCTTTCAGCCGGGCGAGCTGGCCCTGCAACAGGTACGGCTCCATCCGCGTGCTGTAGACCCCCACCGGGCTGAGGTCCAGCGCCGGGTTGTGCGATAGGGCGTCCAGGTCACCCGGCGAGTTCGAGTTCGCTGCAATTTGCGCGGCCAACGTGCCGAATTGCGTGTCGGGCAAAAGCTGGTTCGCTTTCATGTACTGGCCGACGGCATTACTAGGATTGCCCGCCTGTAACGCGGCTTCCCCGGCGCGGAAGGACGCTTGCTCGAACCAGCGGCGCACCCCGGTGTCGGTCGCCCCCACCGGCAGGGTCGGGCCAACGATCAGCAGGAAGATCAGGGCCAGCAAACTGAGGGCTAACCCCCTGGCGTGGGCACGCGGCAGTGCCCGGCCCAACCGGTAGCGCAGCCAGGCCGCGCCCCCCGGCACCCACGGCAGCAAGCAGGCCACCACCGGGAAGCGAAAGCGGGTGACGGCAAAAAAGACGAAGGCCATCACCATCCACAGCAGCACCCACAACCCGATCAGCCCTTTCAGCGGGTCGGGTGGGGCCACGGCCAACCCCAGCAAGGCCAGCACGCCGATGGCGAGGTATAGCCCGTCCTCTAGCACCAGCACCGCCAGCAGGTGTTGCGGCGGCACCCGCCCCGCTGTGGCCCCGCCCACCTGCCGCTCCTCAGCGCTGGGATTGATCGTCCACAGGTCGAGGCTCTCCTTGAAGCCCTTCGCCACGAACGCGCCGGGGTCGGCGGCGATCTGCGCCTCGGCCTGGGACAGCGCGTGTTGCTGGCGGGCCAGCACGCCGGGGATGCCGCGCAACTCGGTCGCCAGCCGTTCGCCGTCGCGCACGCCGTTCGCCGCCAGCCACAGGTTATAGCCGCTCGACGTGTCGATCAGGACCGGCCCGCCGGGGCTGAGGCCATAAGCCGCGATATTGCGCGCCGTCCAGGGGGCGATCACCAGCACCGCCGAGATCAGCAGCAGCGCCGGGGCCACCAGCCGCGCCCGCCCCACGCTCCCCTGTCTGCCTATCCAGGCCACCCACAGGGCCGCCAACGGCAAGAAAGCCAGCGCCGTGGAACGGGTCAGCGCAGCCAGCCCCAATAAGGCCCCCGCACCCGCCAGCAGCCGCCACTGAGCGCGAGGGGTTGCATCCGTCACCGCCCGCCGGTCAGCCCAGCGCGCCAGTAGCACCAACACCCCGACAAAGAGGCAGAGGAACAGCGTCTCGGACACCAGCAGTTGGGCGAACAGGGTGAACGGCAGCCAGAATGCCCCGACCAGCGCCGTCCCGCGTCGCGCCGCCCGCTCGGTCAAGAAGCGACCGGGCACCCGCCCGGCCAGGGTGGTCAGCCAGTAGAGGGTCAGGGTGCTGAGTGCCGCCTGGACCCACAGCACCGGGGCCACCTGCACCCCGGCGACGAGGAAGATCAGCGCGACGAACAGCGGGTAGAGCGGGGCGCGGGTCCAGGTGAAGGTGTCGTAGAAGCTGAAGCCGTGCCCGGCGGCCAGCATATGCCCGGCCAGGTAATACTCCTGCTCATCGATCAGGAACGGACGACCATCAGGCGGCAGGCCCAACCCGGCGAACAGGCCGTAGCCCAGGCGCAAAAGAAATGCCCCGGCCAGGATCGCGACTAACACCGGGTCCCAGCCCCATTCGCGTAGTACCCTTACCATCGCGGTATTATAAGCCAGAGCCTGCCGGGCACGCAAGCACCGCGATCCGGGCTATCAACCCGTCGCGGGAACCGCAGGAAAAGATTGTGAAAAACTTGACAATCTTGCGGGGAGTTGGTATAATGCTGACGCAACCAGCGTGTCTGGTGAGGTGATTTAAAAAGATCTGATCTCCGCGCCGTTAGGGGTGGATTTATTTTGCCCTTTTGCACCGAGAGGTGCGTGGCACGCCGCGTGCTAGAACCTGCACAATTCTATTGTAATCTCACGAGGAGCGATGCAGGATGCGCGACCGCGGGACGATGCAGGCGGTCGGTTTGGCCGCCCAACTCGGATTTGCCATTGCGTGCCCGATGCTGGCCTGTGTCGGGGGGGGGTACTGGGCCGATCAACAGCTCAACACCCGGCCCTGGCTGGTGCTGGCCGGGATCGCCGTCGGGCTGCTGCTCGCCTTTGGCACCTTATATAACCTAACCCGCATGGCGTTCGGGACCCGCAAACCCGCCGGGTCGTCCGCGTCAGAGAGCGATGCCGAGGGGCAGCCTCTGGTGACGCTGGAAGGCCCCCGCCCGACTGGGACGATGCAGATGCGCCTGAACAATGCCCTGGACGACTTGCTGGCCCGGCTGGAAAAGATCGGGGATGCCAAAAGCCTGGCCCAGGCCCAGGGACTGCGGACGGCGCTGGCCCCCGGGGGGCCAGACCTGACCCGCCTGCTGGAAATCCAGCAGTATTTTGCCGAACAACCGGCGCTGGTCCGTGACGCCGCCGATCATTTCTTCAGTGACCCGGTGGTCACCGAAATTTTAGACACGCTCAAATAACAGGCGTGTAACAGGCGTGCAAGAGCTGCGACCCACACTCGTAGAGGAGCCACACCGGCATGGATGCTATTCGAGAATTTTTCACACCCGCCAAGCCGCATCCCAGCATCAAAGCGGAAGCCCTATTTAACATCGGGCC
>JBBSEL010000548.1:0-4053 GCA_038239755.1 Chloroflexia bacterium
GAGTATTTGGTCGATGCGCCCGGCCCGCCGTCGGATCGCTGGGACGAGGAGGCGCCACCGCCAAGCTAATCCTACATCTCCTACTGGGTCTCGGTGGCGATTGTCGGGGAGCAGGTGCAGGAGTTGTACGCCAGCGGCAAGCGGCTGCGGACGGTGGAACTGACCACCTACACCGGCGAGCAGGTCCGCAGCCTGTATCCCGATCTGGAGAGCTTGCGGGGCCGCTGGGCCGCCACCGAGACCCGCGCCGAAATCATCGCCGCGCTGGAAGAGCGGGGGATTGCCCTCGACCACCTGGCCGCCGTGGCCGCGCAGCCGGAGGCCGACCCCTTCGACCTGCTCTGCCATGTGGCCTTCGCCGCCCCGCTCCAGACCCGCCGCCAGCGGGCCGACCGCCTCCGCAAAGAGCAAGCCGCCTTCTTGAACGGCTTCCGCCCCGAAGCCCGTGCCATCCTGGAGGCGATCCTGGACAAGTACACCGAATACGGCCCGACCGAGATTGTGATCCCCGATATTTTGCGTCTGTCCCCGATTGCGGAGCGGGGCAATGTGATAGAAATCGCCCGGTGGTTCGATGGAACCCCTAAACTCCGCGAAGCTGTTGAGGAATTGCAAACACTACTCTATGCGGCATAAATTTGGGGCAAAAATTATGCTGCATACAATCTACTAATGGGAGGCGAAAGCTCATGTCGCGACCAATTGGTGAGAACCAGCATTTGATACCTCAATTTTACTTGCGTCAGTTTCGAAATGATTTGGCGAAAAACAACATCTATTGTTTCGATAAAACGACTGGTGATGTAGCCACCCCAAACATCAGCAGAGTGGCGGCACAGTCAGATTATTATGTCGCCACGGATTCTGACGGTCAGCCTTTGTCGCTTGAGCCAGATCTCAGCAAGGTCGAGGCTTATTTTAGTAAAGCTTTGAGTGCTGTTGTGGAAACCCCAACAGTAGAAGCCTTAGCCGCCCAAAAAGCTGACATAGCAGACTTCCTTGCCTGTCAAGCCCACAGAACTGATGTTACAAGAGCCAAAGCGGCGGAAGTTTCGCAAGAGGATTCACTTGCCCAAGGTGTACCTCATACTGAGGTTGACTTAGTCAGGCTGCATCTCGCTGTTATTGCGTTAGGTACACCGCAGCTTGCAGCAAAACTTCTTAGTATGAAGTGGATCCTTTTCCATAACAGCACAGATGCGCCATTCATGCCTTTTTGGTTGACCGACTACCCATTCGCATTCCACCCTTGGGCAACCGAGGAAACAAGTTCCTGGGGGCAGGAAGACAAACTTCTGATCTTTGTGCCGCTAACCCCTAAATTAATGGTCATGCTATGCAATAACAACTTAGAACCATTTGCCCATTGGCCTGGCGAATTGCCAGCCAACAAAGATTGGGTAGAGCTAATCAATACCGCATTACTGCGTGAATCCGTGAGATATATATTCTCGCCTGCCAATGACTTCACGCTTGCACAAAAGCTGCTGGCTGAGCATCCTGATCTGGCGGACCCAAACCAAAAGCGGCAAACCGTCCTCAAGATAGATCCACCTCCCATCTAATCTCTTTCAGAAAATCTAGAATTGTCCTGGGCACGATAGCCTGGGCTAGAGTCTCTACTGTCTAGAATACGGAAGGTTTGCATAGAAAGAGGATGATGCAGAACTCGAATTCCGACTCCCAACCCACCCAACCCCCCCTCTTCCCCACCGATACCGCGCCCGCGAACGGCAAGCGGGGGGACCGGGCGAGCAAACCGGCGGCGGCACCGTTGACGACAGCCCAGCAATTGGGCAGCCTGATCAAGTCGGCGCGCGATATTATGCGGAAAGACAAGGGGCTGAACGGCGACCTCGACCGCCTGCCCATGCTCACCTGGGTCATGTTCCTCAAGTTTCTCGATGACCAGGAGCAGATCCGCGAGGCTGAGGCCGAGTTGGAGGGCAAGCCCTTCCGCCCCGCGCTCGACCCGCCCTACCGCTGGCGCGACTGGGCGGCGGCGGACGACGGCATCAGCGGCGACGACCTGATCGCCTTCATCAACAACGACGAGGTCCGT
Organism: Chloroflexia bacterium; assembly: GCA_038239755.1. GTDB lineage: Bacteria > Chloroflexota > Chloroflexia > QHBQ01 > JAICKM01 > JBBSAN01. The sequence goes on from JBBSEL010000548.1 coordinate 2,063, forward strand.
CGCCCCGACGGCACGCCCGGCCCCGGCCTCTTCGCCTACCTGCGTGCGCTCGACAGCGCGGGCGATGAGCCGCGCCGCAAGGTGATCGCCACCGTCTTTCACGGCACCGTCAACCGCATGATCAACGGCTATCTGCTGCGCGATGTTATCAATAAGATTGACGCTATCCACTTCACCAGCAGTGGCGAGATCCATACCCTCGGCCACCTCTACGAGACAATGCTGCGCGAGATGCGCGACGCGGCGGGCGATGCCGGCGAGTTCTACACCCCCCGCGCCGTCGTCCGCTTCATGGTCGCCGTCACCGACCCGCGCCTGGGCGACGTGGTCTTGGACCCGGCCTGCGGCACCGGCGGCTTCCTCGTCGAGGCCTACACCCACCTGGCCGCCCAGTGCCGCACCGTCGAAGACCGCGTCCGGCTGACCACCACCGCCCCGCGCGGCGGCGAAGCCAAGTCCTTGCCCTACCTGCTCGCCCAGATGAACCTGCTCCTGCACGGGCTGGAAGCACCGCAGATCGACCCCGGCAACTCGCTGGCCGTGCGGCTGGGCGAACTCGGCGACCGCGACCGGGTGGACGTGATCTTGACCAACCCGCCCTTCGGCGGCGAGGAAGAACGCGGCATCCAGAACAACTTCCCGCCCGACAAACAGACCAGCGAGACCGCCCTCCTCTTTCTCCAACTGATTATGCGGAAGCTGCGCCGGGGGCCGAGGCCGGGCCGCGCCGCCGTGGTCGTGCCCAACGGCACCCTCTTCGGCGATGGCGTGGCCGCGCGGATCAAAGAGGAGCTGCTGCGCGACTTCAACCTCCATACCATCGTCCGCCTGCCCAATGGGGTCTTCGCCCCCTACACCAGCATCCCGACCAACCTGCTCTTCTTCGACCGCTCCGGGCCGACGCAGGCGGTCTGGTACTACGAGCTGCCGCTGCCGCCGGGGCGCAAGAACTACACCAAGACCCAGCCGATCCAGTACGAGGACTTCGTCGCCTGCCTGGCCTGGTGGGGGGCGCGGGAGGAGAACGCACAGGCCTGGCGCGTGCCCGCCGCAGCCATCCTCGCCAACGGCTGCAACCTGGACCTCAAGAACCCCAGCAACCAGCAGGACTACGAGCACATGCCGCCCGCGCAACTGGCCGAGGACATCCTCCAGAAAGAGCGTCGCATCCTGGCGATCATCGAAGAAATCAAGCAGGCGCTTGCGGAGGCGAAGTGATGAGCAACGGCTGGCCGCTGGTGCCGCTAGGCCAAGTAGTGAAACACCGCAAAGAGTTTATTCGGATCGATGATGTTGCCAAGTACAAACGATGCCGGGTACAACTTCACGCACAAGGCATCGTGCTGCGGGATATAGTGACCGGGGCAGAGGTCAAGACGAAGGAGCAGCAAGTATGCCGCGCCGGAGAATTCCTGGTTGCTGAGATTGATGCGAAAGTCGGGGGCTTTGGGATTGTGCCTGATGAACTAGAAGGGGCGATTGTCAGCAGCCACTATTTCTTGTTTACGGTAGATGATGCTCAACTGGATCGTCGTTTTCTTGATTTCTATGCCCAAACGCCAACCTTTCGAGAGCAAGTCAAAGCGCAAGGCTCAACCAACTACGCAGCGATCCGGCCTGCGGATGTGCTGAGTTATACAATCCCCCTCCCCCCTCTGGCCGAGCAGCGTCGCATCGTCGCCCGCATCGAAGCCCTCGCCGCCCGCATCGAAGAAGCCCGCGCCCTCCGCCAGCACGCCACGGGCAAAGGACACAAACTCTTCGCAGCGGAAGCCGGGTATCTCTTTACCACACTTGCCACACAGTATAATCTGCGAAGCTTTGGTAGCTTTGACCCTCATGTAACGAGCGGTCCCCGCAATTGGGGAGAGCGGTATGCTGATAATGGATTGCGTTTCTATCGTGCACAAGATGTTGGCCCAGATGGTCAGATATCTAACTCCTCAAAGATATTCATCACTCCCCCTGATGCTGAGCAAGGAAGATCAGCA
>JBBSEL010000549.1:0-4050 GCA_038239755.1 Chloroflexia bacterium
ACTCATAATCCTGCATCCCAGCCCTCCTGAATAGATATTCAATAGCTAATATATATGCGGAATGATGGTATTATACACCCCTCCTGCGGAAAAAGCAAGAGGGGTGGGGGCGGGTTCTATGGGCAATATGGAGGGTGATGCGTGAAATGTGAAACGTGATGTGTGAATTCGTATTGCGTATTGCGTATTTTGATTCTTAAATCTCTAATCCCTGATCCCTGATCCCTGATCCCTCGTTCCTCAGTCCTCAGTCCTCAGTCCTGACAGGATCTCGGCGTCGGCGCGGTCGGTGACGAACATGTGGCCGGGGGCGTGGGTGATCATGAAAGGGAGGTGGGAGGCGAGGGCGACGGCCTGGGGGGTGACACCGCAGGCCCAGAAGACGGGGACTTCGCCGGGCTGCACCGGCACCGCGTCGCCGTAGTCGGGGGTTTGGAGGTCGGGGATGCCGAGCGCGGCGGGGTCGCCCACGTGGACGGGCGCGCCGTGCATCTGGGGGTAGCGGGCGGTGACGGCGCGGGCGGTCTCGACCAGCGCGGCGGGGATGGGGCGCATACTGACCACCAGCGGCCCGCTAAAGCGCCCGGCGGGGATGCAGGGTTGGGTGGTGCGGAACATCGGCACGTTGCGGCCCAGTTCGATGTGGCGCACCGGCACACCCGCATCCAGCAGGGCGCGCTCAAAGGTGAAGCTGCACCCGATCAGGAAGGCGACCAGATCGGCGCGCCACAGGTCGGTGATGGTGCGCCGCTCGTCCACCGCCTGCCCGTCGCGGTAGACGCGGTAGGCGGGCAGGTCGGTGCGCAGGTCGGCGTCGGGAGCGAGGACGTGGGGCACCGGGTCGCCAGGCGCGGTCACTTCGAGCACCGGGCAGGGCCTGGGGTTGGCCGCGCAGAAGGCGGCGAAGTCGGCGGCGTCGCTGGCGGGCAAGATCACGAGGTTGGCCTGGGCTATGCCAGGCGCTTGCCCCGCCGTCGGACCGGTCCAGGCCCCGGCACGTATCTGGGCGCGCACGGCTTGCGCGGGGGTTGGGGGTTGGGGGTTGGTCACGTCTTGGCATCCTTTCGCATTGAAGTCACCACGGAGACACGGAGAGCACGGAGGGTCTCATTAACCCCCAACCCCTATCCCCTAATCGCCGCCCGCAGCGCCTCTAGCACCGCGCGGTCAATGTCCAGCGAGTAGCCATCGACATGGGGTGGGGGGGGATCGCCCGCGCTGGTGGCTCCGTGGGCATGGAGCAGGTGGAGGGCGGCGTGTTCCTCGGCGGCGGTGGGCAGGAGGTCGCGGCCCGCCCGGCGGCTGAGGTAGGCAAGGAGGCCATAGGCCCCCCAGTTAGAGGTGGTGGCGACGATCAGGTGATCGGCGGGGGTGATCGCGGGTTCGGCCCGGCCCAACTCGGCCTGGATTTGCGCAGCCAGGGTGCCCATGCCGACCTCGTTGCCGCCGTCGCCTATGCCGAGGGTCAGCACACCGGGGGCGGCCAGCAGGTCGTCCACCTGCGCTGTCCAGGGGGTGATGTCGTCCTCGCGCATGTTCAGGTAGCGGCCTGACGCGGTGCGCCCGCAGCGTTCGATGGCGATCACGGCGGTGGGCTGCCAGTCGGCAGCGATCCGCGCGGCGATGGCGCGGCTGGCGGCGGCATCGGTGATCGGAAATTCGATAAAGTCGGGCGGGTGGACCAGCTCGGCAGTCGGCGGTTTGAGTTCGGCGGTCTGGGGCAGTGTCGCCCCCGCTGCCGCCTGCCCTCTATCGGGCCACCCCCCCCCATCCCCGGCCAGGACTTCGAGCAAGGCCAGAGGTGCTGGGTCCGCGACGAAGGCGACCGCCGCGCCGCAATGGGCCAGAGCGCGCCCCAGGAAGAACGCGCCGGGCGGGCCGTCCGTCTCCGGGTGGCCGTCCACGTAGAAGCCGGTGGTGATCAGCACGCGGGCGCGGCAGTCCCATAGCGCCGCCGCTGCCTGCGCCGCATAGTCGGCTGGCAGGTGCCGGGCCAGCCGGTCCATGCCCCGCCAGCCCCGCGCCAGCAGGAGCGACTCGATAGGAGGGTAGCGTGCGTCTGATTCTGTCATAGCCTCAGCATTCGTGAAACGTGAAACGTGAAACGTGAAACGTGCTGCGTGACGGGTACTGCGTATTGCGTATCCCTGATCCCTCGTTCCTCAGCACTCAGCACTCAGCACTCGTTCCTCAGCGCCCGCCCATCAGCCGGGCCAGCCGCCCGTCGGTCTGCATCGCCGCCAGCAGGTCGTCGAGGGCCGGGCCGAGGCGATAGGCGGGCACGCGCATGGCGATGACCAGGGGTTGGGCCGCACCGGGGATCGGCACACTCTGTCGTCCCGGTGTAGCCCCACGCTGGCGGGTGAACGCTGCCAGGGCCAGCGGATCGCTGATGGCGGCATCGGCCTGCCCGGCGACCAACGCCGTCAACGCCGCTTCGGTGCTGTGGTAGGTGGCTTGCAGCCGCAGCGCCACCCCATCATGCTGCAAGCGCCGGGCCACCATATCGGCATCGGTGCCCAGTTCGACGGCGACGGTGTGCCCGGCCAGGTCGGGGGGTTGCGCCAGGGCCGATCCGGCAGGCAGGACGAGGACCGGCCCGGCGTCGTAGTAAGGGTGGGTGTAGCGCACCTCTTTTTGCCGTTCGTAGATGAAGGGGAGGGCGGAGATGAGGATATCAACCTTGTCCTGGGCCAGCGCATCATACTGCCCGTCGAGCGAGAGGTTGACGAATTCGGCGCGGACCCCCATCCCGGCGGCCAGGGTGCGGGCCAGGTCCATATCATAGCCGACATATTGCCCGTTCTCGATGCTCTCGAAGGGGGGGTAGGTGGCGTCGGTGCCCACGCGCAGCACACCCACCTGCTGAATGCGGTCCCAGGCTGGGTCGGGCCGGGGCAGTCGCCCCCACCAGACGGTCAGGGCCAGCACCCCGACCAGCAGCAGGGTCGCCCCGCCCAGCAGCGCGCCCCGGATCATGGTGCGCCTCCCACCGCGCCAGGCACGGCATATTTGCGGACTTCGTCATAGATCGGGCGGGGGATGAAGTCGGGGGTGACAAAGGTGTAGTTGTCCATGTAAGTGTAGGCCGGGGTGGGCAGGCGGAAGGCCCACAGCCCCACGGCCACGCACCAGGGCCATTCCTCTTGCGCCTTCTGGTAGGCGCGGATGGTGTACGCGATCCGCTGGTAAGGCTTGACGCTGAAGACCCAGCGTGGGCTGTCGTTCCAGCCGCCCTCGGTGATGATCACCCCTTTGGCTCCGTCGCCGTTGCGGGCCATCACATCGTGCATCACGGCGGCGCGGGCGAAGTTCATGCCGTGGACATCGTCGGAGGGAGGGTCGTCGGGCGGGTTGTTGTTGCCGTAGGCGTGGACGGCCAGCAGGTCGAACGCGGCCCGGCCCCCGGCATCGTACACGCTCTGCAAAAACTGCGTGTCGTGCATCCCCCCGGCATCGGTGACCAGGGTCGGGGCTAACCCGGCCATGACCACGGTGATGGTCGGGTCGGCGCGCTTGGCGGCGGCGGTGGCGGTCTGGAGCAGAGCGGTGTAGGCCGCCGGATCGGGCGGGCGCACGCCCCATTCGCTGCTCAGGTTCGGCTCGTTCCAGATGATGACATAATGGATCCGGCCTCGGTAGCGGGTGACGAACGCTTCGACAAAGGCGGCATAGTCGGCATAATGATCGGGGTCGATGTAGCGCCAGGTGGTGTCGGGTGGGCGCGCCCAGGCAGGCACTCCGTCGAGCCGGGCCACCAGGGTCAGCCCCTGCTGTTGCGCGGCGGCGACCACGGTGTCGGTGTGCGCCCAGTCGTAGTGGGCGCGGTCGCTGGGCTGGATATAGACCCAGGGGAAGTATTCGACCACCCAGCGTGCCCCCATCTCGCGCACCATCTGCAAGGTCTGCCGGATCTTGGCCGGGTCGGCTTCGTCGGTCAGGCGGGTATGGACCCCCAGCTTGGGGTTGATCGTCTGCACCTGCGCGGCGGCGGGAGTCGGCGTGGGCCGCGCCGCCGCTTCCGGCACGGGCACCCGCGGCCCCAGTTGC
>JBBSEL010000550.1:0-4043 GCA_038239755.1 Chloroflexia bacterium
CAAGTTTGGACCGATCTACGCTGCCGAAATCCGCCGGCGGCGTCCTCAACCCAAGGATAAATGGCACATTGATGAGGTCTTCATCAGGAGGATGCGTCAGGACTCAGCGCACAGTCGCCAGCGGCGGCGTAATCTTGGTATGCTCCTCCTACAATATCAGGAACAGAAGGAGCCGCCATGCCCTGCCCGACCTGCGCCTCGACCACCACCCGCGAACAAGCACAGCCCACGGTCCTCGGCTATCGCGCCTTCCGCTGCACCGCCTGTCGGTGCCGCTTCAATGAGCGCACCGGGACGCCGTTCAACTTCCTGGAATACCCGACGGACATCGTGCTGCTGGTGGTGCGCTGGCGGCTGCAGTACAAACTCAGCCTCCGGGACCTGGCCCAGATGTTCCTGGAGCGAGGATTCGTCTTCACCCACGAGGCGGTGCGGGAGTGGGAGGCCCGTTTCGCCCCGCTGCTCACGGAGCGGTTGCGCGCCAAGCGGCGCGGCAAAGCGGGCAAGAAGTGGTATGTCGATGAGACGTATGTGCAGGTGCAGGGACGGCCTTGCTACCTGTATCGGGCCATCGACCGTGAGGGGAATCTGGTGGATTCCCTGCTCAGCGAGACCCGCGACATGATCGCGGCCAAGCGGTTCTTGGCCCGTGCTGCTCAGGTGGTGGGCCACTGCCCCGAGCAGGTGACGACCGATGGGCACACCGCCTACCCCCGGGCCATCCGGGAGACCTTGGGGGAGGCAGTCGAGCAGCGCTGCAACCGGTACTTGAATAACCGATTGGAGCAGGACCACCGGGGGATTAAGCAGCGGTACTATCCGATGCGCGGCTTCGGCAGCGTTGCTGGGGCGGCTCGCTTCTGCACGGCCCACGACGAACTGCGCGATCACTTCCGGGCTCGGCAGCGGCAGGGCGAGACCGTCCCGTTAGCCGAGCAGCGCCGGATCTACCTGGAGCGGCTGGCGGCGGTCCATGCCTTGCTGGCAGCCTAACAACCGAGCCCTCCCGAGCCTGCACCTGTCTCCGGCGCCCACTCTGGCCCAGGCGTGCTCCCAGTCCTGACGCATCCCTCCTGGGTGGTGCCCGGCTCACTGCCCATTGTCTGGGCCAGCAGCGAATCGATCTGGTTCTGTGTCAGCACATTATCAGCCATGATCCGTCCCCACTTGCCCCATTAGTTCTGATAGAGCACGACAATATCGGCGTGCCGATTCCGCGCACGCCCTTGCGGGGTGGAGTTCGAGGCCACTGGATGATACTGACCAAGGCCCTCCACCTGGAGCTTCGACGGTGACACGCCACCCGGCCCGCTCAGGTATTCGACGATGGAGACCGCGCGCATGGCGGAGAGTGCCCAGGTAGACCTGACGACCGCCACACCGGGAGCCTGGTCGTCGGTGTTCCCTTCCACCCGGACGGTATTCGGCAGCGTACGCAGGACCATTGCCATCCGGTTGAGCATCGCCAGCGACTCCGGCTTGAGCTGGGTGTCGCCGGGATAAAAGAGCAGATTGCCGTTGACGCTGAGCACCACGCCCTCGTGAGAGTTGCCGATTGTCACCACGCTCTGGGGAATCCCGACCATCCTGAGCATCTTGGCCACTTCATTCTTAATGTGCTTGAGCAGAGTCTTCTGGCTCGGCGTGGTCCCGGAAAGCGTATGTGGGTTACCGGGCGATCCGCCGACCGTCACTAACTGGTAGGTGCCGTTATTGAATGCCTGCGATAGCGCGCCGGTCAGATCCTGGAACTTGCGTGTGTCGGTGGAGGACATCGCGTAGAGGAGGATGAAAAAGATCATCAGTAGGGTAATGAGATCGGAGTAGGTGAGTAGCCAGCGCTCGCTATTCTCCTTGATTACTTTGGGCTTGCGGGCGCGCATCGTTTACGCCCCTGCCTTGGAGGGCGCGCCTGCTGGGGCTCCCGCGCTCGCGGCCGCGGCCGCCTTTTTCCCCTTCACCGGCGCCATATAGCCGGCGAGTTTCTCATGTACGATACGCGGGTTATCGCCAGCCTGGATCGCCGCCACACCATCTACGATCAGCGCGGACATCTCGCCCTCTGCCGCCGCGCGCCGCTTCAATTTGCTCGCCAGCGGCAGCCAGAACAGGTTGGCGGAACCGACACCGTAGAGGGTGGCGGTGAAGGCGACGGCAATAGATGCCGACATCTCCGAAGCACTGGCGATATGGGCAAGAATGTGAATCATTCCCATGACTGTGCCCATGATGCCCAAGGTGGGGGCGAAACCGCCAAGCGCCTCGCAGGCGCCAATCCCTACCTCATGGCGGGCTTCACGGGCAGCGATCTCGATCTCCATGACGCCACGAACCACTTCTGGATCCGTGCCATCTACCACCAGGGTGATTCCCTTCCGAAGTAGCGGATCAGTCAGATTCGCGGCCTCAGCCTCCAGGGCCAGCAAGCCCTCCTTCCTGGCCCGCTCCGCCAGCCGTACGAACTCCTGAATCAGCCCCGCTACATTGTGTTGCGGCTCTCTTAGCGCATGCATGAGCACCTTTGGCATGCTCTTAACCACCGAGAGCGGGTAGCAGACCATCAACACCCCGAAGCTGCCGCCGAAGACGATCATCGCGGCGGAGATGTTGAAATAGGACATGATGTTCCCGTGCTCAAGGACCACCGAGCCGAGAATGCAGCCAAGGCTCATCACGAAGCCGAGCACAGTCGCCAGATCGAGTTTCTTCTTCACTCCTCCCCTCCCCAGCCCACGATGATGCGATGACGGAACTCCACAAGCTGCCGGACGATCTCATCGATCGCTTCCCGGACCACGAAGTGGTGGCCGTTATTGAGCGTAATCACCGTATCCGGCGTCGGCTCAATGGTCTGAATCATCTCGGCATTGAGCAGGAAGCGTGTGCCGTCAAACCGTGTTACCCATACCACCGTGCGCATCCCTTCACACAATCGCTGCCAGTGTAGTCACGAACTTCCCGATATCCCAAGTCGCCCGGCAGAAGCGATGGAGGCCCACTATGGTCATCCGATCACTGCCACGAGCGCGGCAGTGACCACGATCCGCTGGGTGTCCACCAGGTACGGCGTACAACTAATCAAGGTGATCGTGGGTTTACGCGTCTGGGCCAGCACGGAGACGTCGCTCGGCAAGACCACCCGGCTGCCGGTCACCCGGTAGATATACCGCCTGTGCCCCTCGACCAGAGCGACCTGATCTCCCCAGCGCATCGTCGGCAGATAGCGGAACAGGCTGCCCTCTATATCATCATGGCCGTAGGCAATGTAGTTACCTGACTGGCCAGGTGTCGCGGAGAAGCGGAAGTGGGTGATCACCGGACCGTGGGCAATGATCAGATGTCCCGTGGGATCCATATCTTCGTCGATCACCGTTGCCCGCAATCCCAGGCGCGGAATGACGATCGCCACTCCGGCAGGTCGCGCGGCCCGGCTGTTCTGATGCATGGGCGCCGGTATCGGCCATACCGCTACCAGCGGCGTGTGGATCGAACGTACTGGCGCGGCGCCGCGGACAGGTACGGCATCGTCTCCTGGGAAGATCGCGCTCGGGGGAGCACTACTTGAAATCCCCAGTGAGGTGGCGCCCACCCATACAGCCAATCCGAGGAGCAGCGCCAGTGGTATCAGCAAGAATCGCGGCATTGGTACCTCTCCAGCGACGTGTAGAGCGATGGCGTCGCGGCCCGCTGCTGCCGGCCTAGCGCTAGGGCATCTTTACCTACTCATTCCATCTCTTTATCGGCACCGTGCGCTGAATCTGGAGGACCAAACGACTTACCACCTATGGGCCAGCACCGGCGCTGCTACCTTGTACCGGAACGGGGCATGTAGGCAGGTTCACGCCGTTGTAGGCTTGAGGTATATTCAGCGCGAGCTCACTATCCCACTATCTGAAAGCGGTATGCATGACGCTACCATCCGGCCCCGGCACGCTGGCCCCTATCCTTGGGGCCTTCAAGGCGGCCCAGGGCTCAACAGACGCCGAGCTCGCCAAGTGGCTGGGATTGGAGTCGGCGGCGCTCCCGATACTAGCCATGTTCCC
>JBBSEL010000551.1:0-4037 GCA_038239755.1 Chloroflexia bacterium
CTTTCCGCAGCCATTGAGGAACATGCGGGAGCCGGATCGCCGGGCGGGGCGGGCGCGCCGGGAGCCGAAAAGAAAGCGTAGGCACAGGATGAAACGTATTATCGTGTTGGGCGGCGGGACGGGCGGCACCCTGGTGGCGAACCTGCTAGCCAAGAAGCTGAAGCCCGGGGAGGCCCAAATCCTCGTGATCAGCGCCAGCAGCCGCCACCTCTACCAGCCGGGCTGGCTTTATGTCCCCTTCGGGCGGCAGGATCCGCTGGCCCTCAGCCGTCCGCTGAAGAGCCTGTTGAACGATCACGTGAAGCTGCGGATCGGCGAGGTCACCGGCCTGGATACCACCGCGCAGACCGTGGCCCTCGCCGGCGGCGCAAGTCTCCCGTATGATTATCTGATCATCGCCACCGGCTCGCATCTCGCGCCGGAAGATGTGCCCGGCCTCGCCGAGGGGGGGCAGCACTTTTACAGCGAAGAGGCCGCTATGCGATTGCACGCCGCGCTGGAAGAGTTCCAGGGCGGACGCATTGTCGTCGGCGTGGGCGGCCTGCCCTACAAGTGCCCGGTCGCCCCGCTGGAGTTCACCTTCTTATTGGAAGAATATCTGACGCAACGCCACCTGCGCCAGCAGACCGAGTTGGTCTACACCTTCCCGATTGGGCGGGTGTTCACCATCGAGAGCGTGGCCGAGGTCGCTCAGCGCATGCTGGAAGCGCGCGGGGTGCAGATCGAGACCTTCTTTAATCTCGAAGAAGTGCTTCCCGCACAGAAGCTGGCGCGCAGTCTGGAGGGCACCGAGCTAAACTACGATCTGCTGGTGATGGTGCCGCCGCACCGCGGCGCCCCATTCTTGCAAGGCCATCCGATTGCCGACGCCACCGGCTGGGTCAAAACCGACCGGGCGACGCTACACGTCAAAGGCTTCGCCAATATTTGGGCGTTGGGGGATACCACCGACCTGCCGATCAGCAAAGCAGGCAGCGCGGCCCACTTCGAGGCGCCCGTCATCGTCGAACAGCTCGTCGCCCAATTGCACGGCACGCTGCCCGATCCTAAACATGCCGAGTACGAAGGGCATGTGATGTGTTTCTTGGAGGCGGGCTATGGCAAGGCCAGCATGCTGGACTTCGACTACAACCGGGCGCCGCAGGTCGCGGAGCCGAATGCCATTGTCCACTGGCAAAAGATGATCTTCAACAAGACCTACTGGTATCTGGTACCGACCGGCGTGCTGTAACCCGGCAGGCGTACCCCGGCTTCCCGCTGCCCCGGTAGTACATCGAGCACGGACGGTTCTGTTGCACGAAGTGCGCATATTCGCGCCCCAGTGCCTAGGGGGCACGCCGCGGCTGAGCACTCCCGGTTACGCGACCAAGCCGAAGGCCCCCGCGATGCAGCGGTTCTGCCGGCCGCTAGCCCCTTGGCTGGTACCCATTCCTGGCCCCTGGCGTAACTGGTACAGCGCCTCATCGCCTGGTAAGGTCGCCCCTGCGGTCCGGTACCCGCTAAACCCTAATCCGGGCCGCACCCGGTATGGATCGCCCACAGACGCGGTCACTCCAGGGGTTTCCTGGAAGTATGGACCACCGCCCCATCAGCGTCGTCCGGCATACCCAAGGAGCGCCCGTCTGACAAGCATCGCCCACTGAACATCAAAGAATCGCATGTAGCAGAAGGAGCAACGTCATGAGCACCATCACCCACCCAACAGAGCCGCACATTCCGGCGCACGCCCTGCCGGGTCAGGAGGCTGCCGTGCCGCCGCAGCACCGGCACATCGGCGCCAGCTCGGCGGTCTGGCCCTGGCCCTCGGCAAATGGCTGGTGATCGCACTGCTGGCCCTCGTGGCCGCGGCGCTCGTGGCCGTGTCGGTCCTCCGGGGGCCCACGCCCCTCTACGGGTCGCTGCCGCTCGCCGCCGCCTGATCGGGCTGGTCGGGCTGCTGCTGCGCGGCCCGGCGCGGCTTGGCCGCGGGCGCACTCAATTGATGGTGACCTGCGGCCTGGTCACGTTGGGGCTGCTCACCGTCGCCGCATCCCAGCTCTGCGCCTACACCCCGGCCATCGTCGACGCGCAGGGCCAGCCCGTGCCCGGCAGCATCGCCGCGCTGGAGCAGGTCCGCCTCAACGGCAGCGACCAGTGGATCTCGATCCGGGGCCAGAGCACGCACAACCCGGTGCTCTTGTTCCTCGCCGGGGGGCCGGGCGGCAGCCAACTGACGACGGCCCGCTATGCCCTGGCGGGGCTGGAAGACCGCTTCGTGGTCGTGCAATGGGATCAGCCCGGGTCCGGCAAGTCGTTCGACGCGGTGGACTGCGCCACGCTGACCCCGGAGCGCTACATCGCCGATGGCCTGGCGCTCGTGCAGTACCTGCGGCAGCGCTTCGGGCAAGAGAAGGTGTACCTGGTCGGCGAGTCGTGGGGGCAGCGCGCTGGGCGTGTGGATGGCGCAGCGCGACCCGCAGCAGTTCTACGCCGTCGTGGGCACGGGACAGATGGTGAGTTTCCTGGAGACGGACCTCGTTGACTACCACTTTGCGCTCACCCGGGCGCAGCAGCGGGGCGACGCGGCCAAGGTGAGCCAATTGGAAGCGCAGGGTCCGCCGCCCTATTACGGCGCGAATGTCGCCTGGACCCAGACCAATTACCTGTTGGACGGCTTCGCTTATATGGACTCCGACCCCAACATCGTCGGTGGATTCAACACGCCCCGAGATATCCTCAGCCCGGAGTACGGCCTGTACGACAAGGTGAACTGGGTGCGCGGGCCGCTGGATACGCTCAACGTCATGTACCAGCAGCTCTGGGACCGGGACTTACTCCAGGAGGCGTCGCGCCTGGAGGTGCCCGTCTACTTCCTGATCGGGCGGCACGATGTGAACGCGCCCCCCGCGCTGGCCGAGGACTACTACCGGTTGCTGCAGGCGCCGCACAAGGAGTTGATCTGGTTCGAGCAGTCGGGCCACACTCCCTGGACGAGTGAGCCGGCGAAGTTCGTGGACGTGCTGGTGAACCGGGTGCTGCCCGGAACAACGCCTTGACCAGACGCAAGGGCCGGCAAAGCGCAGAAAGCGCCAGCAAAGATGGCCGTTATGCGCGCTGCGGGGCCGTGTGCTCTACTCGCGGTAGCGCCATTCAGCCATCCGGACCATACGCACGATGCACGGGCGGCAACGCCTGGAGGGGACCGGCCAGGGGCCGCCAGCCGCTGAAGCTGCAGGACTTCTTTGAGGAAGCGGGTGGTGGAGGGGTGCGGGCCTAGACGGAGCCACTTGGGTAAGTGGGGGGACAACTACTCCTAACTACCTAGGCGGAGCCATACCGACAGCCTGGTAAGCGGGGAGGGTTATCGCGGCGGGAAGCGGAAGGAATAACTGGGGTGGATGGGAGTTCGAGTTCACGCGGCGCTGCTTGGACCGGGGAGCAGTGGGCACGTTACGCGACTACGCACCGCTCCGTAACTTACACAAGCTCGAAATGTACGATTCTAGCATGTATATTCACCGGGCGTTCACCCATTTACATGCCCACTGTGACCTTGAACAGCTACACTGAATCATAGCGGGCCGATACGACTGGCCGGCTTCGTCTTAACTTTAGTGCGCGGGCCTCCTGCGAGGAAGGGATCGTCCGCTCGAACGTCAGGAGGCGGCGCTTCCTCCCCCCTGGGGGGTCTGCGCGCTGTATTGAGTATGCGTGAACAACTTGTCACGGGAACCACCGTGCCCGCGCCGGCGGCGCACCCCGACCGGGGCTTAGCTAAAGCGCGCCCCTATCGGGCCATTGCGATTGCGGGGGCCCTCATCGCCGCGGCCTTCCTGCTGGGGCTGACGGTCGCGCGCGGCACGCAACCGGCGCAACCCGGCGCCAGCCCGCCTACCAGCAGTGCCTTTATGGGCCTGACCAACAGCACGGTGCCCTACGATCTGCGCTTTCTGGACGAGATGGTCGCGCATCATGCCGGGGCGATCCTCTCGGTGCAGGCGATGATCACGAACTCGACGCACCCGGAGTTACGAGATCTGGGGCACCGCATTGTCCAA
>JBBSEL010000552.1:0-4019 GCA_038239755.1 Chloroflexia bacterium
GAGATTGGGGGACATATAAGAGGCGAGAGTAGTGGTTTTCTGTACACTATATGAGCCTAACTGTGGCAAGCAGTCAGACGTTTCAAATCCAGTCGTGCGGGGCGGCGCTGGTGGCCCATAGCGATGCCCGCCAGGTCAAATGCCCCTATTGCGGCACCCAGGTCATTGTGCCCGATACATTGCGGACCCCGCAGGCCGCGCCGCCCTCCTGGTCGCCCCCGGTGGTGGTGCAAGTGCCCAGACCGGTTGCCGCACCCCCCACCCGCTCTCTGGCAGGCGGCTGTCTGGTGACCCTGGTATTTATCGTCGTGATCCTGGGGGTCGTCGGCTACCTGGCGTACACCTCGATCCAGCAGGTGACGAGCTTCGTGCCTTATATCAGCACCGCCATCCCCGCCGAGGCGCGGACGGCGATCAGCGAACAGGGGATCAGCGAGGCCACACGGGAACCCGACCCAACGATGACACCGGAGTTCGCCAGCCCCATCCTCCAGTTTGGCAGCAAGGGCACCGGGGCGGGGTTCTTCGATGATGCGCGGGGCATCGCCACGGACGGCGCGGGCAATTTTTATGTGTCCGAGTACAGTTCCGGGCGGGTGCAGCGCTTCGACAAAGACGGCACCTTCCAGGGCAGTTGGCAGACGCCGGGCAAGACCCCCCTGCGTGGCCTGGCCGCCGACCGGGCGGGGACGGTCTACGTGGTGCGGGGCGGGGCGATCCTGAAGTACAACGGGGCCGACGGCACCCTGCTGGCGACCTTGCAGGGCGAGGCCGAGGACAATTTTGATGATGTGGCGGTCTTTGCCGACGGCAGCCTGGAGGCGGTTTCCTACCACAACCGCGACGACCTGGTGCATCTGAGCGCCGACGGGCAAGTGTTGAGCCGCATCCCGGCGGCGATTGGCGGGCAGAGCGACCAGCCCGAACTGCTGACCCGCGTGGCGGTGGATGGGCAGGGCACGATTTTTGCATTGGGTACGTTCAACGACGCGGTCTTCAAGTTCGCGCCGGATGGAAAGTTCGTAACCCGCTTCGGCAGTCAGGGCAACGAACCGGGCCAGTTCGGCGCGCCACTGTCGATTGCGGTGGACAACCAGAGCCGGGTCTATGTGGGCGAGGGATCGCGCGTTCAGGTGTTCACGCCGGATGGGCGCTTTGTGGCGCAGATCGATAACGCCGGGAGTGCCCTGGGGCTGAGCTTCACCAGCCACGACGAACTGCTGGTGGCCGCACGCGATCATGCGCTTAAAATGGTCTTGACGTGGCCCTAGACGCAACTATGCCGAAGCAAAACGAAATTCTTGACAAACACCACCTATTGTGGTACTATCCTCTGTAAGAAGTTGGAGTTGTCGGTTCTGATCTCACGGTGCGCACCTCTAGCAATACCGGCGTCGCATATCTGAATCTCCGCACCACCCCCCTTCGATAACTTCATGGCCTCGCCTCGGCCTCTACCTTGCACCCGGCGCGCAGGTGTTTAAGGGGCTGAGGTCTTTTGCACCCAAATGCACCTGGAAAGAGAGAGCATCCATGCGCACGACTGGCATCGTTAAGTGGTTCAACGATAGCAAGGGCTATGGCTTCATCACGCAGGCCGACGGGGGCGACGTGTTCGTCCATTACAGCGCCATCGTGGGTGAAGGCTTCAAAACGCTGGCCGAAGGGCAGCAGGTAGAGTTTGATCTGCTGGACAGCGGTAAGGGTCCTCAAGCATCGAACGTGATCAAGCTGGGCAGCGTTCCGGCCTCCGTCAGCAGCGGAGATGAGCTGAGCCTCGGCAGCTACTAAGCTTTACAAACTCGCAACCAGTGGTCTGCCTCTGACCTTAAACTGAGGCCCCAACGAGAAGGACAACCCGGCGGGCGCAGGGGTTGTCTTTTTTGTTGCCCTGAACCAAATCAAGCGTCCCGGCTGCTTGACTTATGCACTAACAATCCGTAGAATATAAAGGGGGGATTCCGTGGAAAAGACTGCCGGGTAAAGAGGAGACGTATTGTGCTCGCCTCATTGGTGTATTGTGCCGCCCCCGATGCGGAGCAAGCGCGGCTAGGCCGGTTGCTGGCCGGGGTGCTACTCATCCTCGGTGCCCTGGATCTGATCGCCAGCGGGGCGGGGCTGCTGATCCGCAGCGGATCGGGCATGAGCCTCTATACGGGCATCTCGCTGCTTCTCCTGATCATGCTATTTATAGTCAATCGCCGGGGAGGTGTCACCGTCACGGCGCTGGGCCTGATCGGGCTGATCCTGGTCCTGATCCCCCTGTCCGGCAGCGACCCGCACACCAGCCTGGGGGCGACGCTCGTGCTCCCAGTGGTGCTGGTCATCGCGGTCGCCCTCGCGGGGATACTGCTCTCCTGGCGCTGGGTGCTGCTGGTCGCGTTCCTGATTACTATGGAAATGGGCCTCATAGCAAACGTGACCAGTCCGACCCTGATCGCCTACCGGCTGGTAAATCCGTCCGATGCGCTCAGTACGATGGTGCTGACCCTGGTGGTGACCTGGGGGGTGGGCGGGTTCGTGGCGGCCTACAGCTATCAGATGCGGCACACGCTGGCGCAAGTCGAGCGCCAGAACGCCGAACTGGCGGTGCAAAGCGCCCGCGAACGCGCGCTCGTGGCCCAGATGCAACAGACGGCAACCCAGGTCAGCCAGTCGGCTGCCGCGATCACGGCGGGGGCGGCGCAGCAAGTCCAGGGAGCCACCAATCAGGCGGCGGCGATCACCCAGGCCACCAGTACGGTCGAAGAACTAAGCCAGGCCGCCGGGCAGATCGCCGAAGCGGCAGGCCATGTGGCCGCCGCTGCCGAACAGGCCTTGACCAGCGCCGCACATGGGCAGGAGGCGGTGCGCACCAGCATAGCCGGGATGACCCGCATCAAAACCCGGATCACCGAGATCGCGGCCCGGAATCGTGTGCTCGCCGAGCAAAGCCAGCGGATCAATGAGATCCTGGATTCGATCAACGAGTTATCCACGCAGACGCATGTCCTGGCGCTGAACGCGGCGATCGAGAGCGCCGGGGCAGGGGTCTATGGCCGCCGGTTCGCCGTGGTGGCTGCCGAGGTGCGGCGCCTGGCCCAGGACAGCGCCCAGGCCACTCGCGAGGTGCAAGTGATCGTGGCCGAGAATCAAGTGGCGCTGGCGGCGGCGGCGGCGGCGACCGAGGGCGGCTTAACTGAAGGAGAGGCGGGATTGCACCTGGCGCGGCAGAGCGGCGCGGCCAATGATGCGATCATCACCGAGGTCGAGCGCACCACGCAACTGGTCCAGGCGATCACGGGGGCGACGCAGCAGCAGCGCGCCGCGAGTGAGCAAGTGGTGCAAACGATGCGCGAAGTGGTGGGGCTAACCCGGCAGGTGGCGGCCAGCAGCCAGGAAACGCTTGCTGCCGTCAATCAATTGCACAAGGCGGCCCAGTCGCTAGGGGGCACCGCACCCCCCGGTATGTCCATGCCGGTGGAATCATATCCCGCCCCCGAGTCGGATGCCCTGGCCGTGAGCCACAGCGTAATGCAACTCAACCAGTAGCGGCTAGTCGAGCAAACGATAGGCCGCTTCGGCGGCGGTGCAGAGGTGGGACCAGCGATAGTGGTCCCAGGCGCGGGCGGCGGCGGCGGCCCCCAGCCGAGCGGCCAGCGCGGGGTCCGCAAGCAAGCGCAGCACCCCGGCAGCCAACCCGGCCACGTCGCCGGGATCGGCCAGCCAGCCCGATTCGCCATGCTGGAGGTACTCGCCTTGCTGGCCGACGCGGTGGGTGACGATGGGCCGCCCGAGGACCATCAGGTCGAGCAGCTTGGCCGAGCACTTAGCCCGGTTGATCAGCGTGTCGCGCATGGGGTAGAGGGCCACGTCTGCCGCCGTGAGCAGCGGGCCGAGGTCGGCAGGGGGCACGGAGCCGCAGAGGATCAGGCGGTCGGCCAACGCGGCCTGTTGGGCTTCGGCCCGCAGTTGTTGTTCCTCCCCGAAGAAGCCGCTGCCGACGACCAGCAGCCGCACGCCGGGATGCTGCACGGCCA
>JBBSEL010000553.1:0-4011 GCA_038239755.1 Chloroflexia bacterium
GATCTTGTTGGGGCTGCCAGATCGCTGCCGCAGATCCCGGTGCTTGCCTCTGCACCTCTGACCGCCAGCAAGATCCTTCGCTGCGTTCAGGATGACAGAGTGTGGTCTTTCAGGCTCCGCCCGTGCCCCCATCAGGCGCACCGGAGGCCGCTCCCGCCTTGGGGGTGGAGGTGGCTTGTCCATTGGTGGCGTGCCCGTTGGTTGGGGCGGCGGTGGTCGCGGCGACGGGTGGGGCGGCGCTGGCTCCGTCGCCGCCGACGCTGCCGGGGGCGGCAGGGGCGGCGGTGGTCGTGGTGCTGTTGCCGTTGGTGGCAGCGGCGACGGCGGCGGGCGGCGTGATGGTGATCCCGGTCAGCACTTCGGTCTTGGGCGTTTCTTTCTTGCCCGAATAGTCACGTTTGCGCGGCTTGATGTACTGGATATCCACCTGCTCATAGGTCAGTTCCGGCGCGTCGGTCGGGCCGACGAAGCGGGCGCGGGTGGTTTTCAGCCAGTTGGCATCGTCGCGGTCAGGGAATTCGGGCTTGTAGTGCGCGCCCCGGCTCTCGTTGCGGGCCAGCGCGCCCAGCGTGATCACGCGGGACAGCACCAGCATGTTCCACAACTGGCGGGCGAAGAAGAGCGGTTGGTTGGCCCACTCGCTCTTGTCGGGCATCCCCAGCTTGGTGTAGCGGTCCATCAGCTCCTGAAGCTTGTTATCGGTCTCCTGAAGCCGGGCGTTGTGCCGCACCACGGTGACGTTGTTGTTCATCCACTGGCCCAGTTCGCGGTGGAGGACGAACGGGTTCTCCGGCCCGTCGGCGCGCATCAGCCAGCGGTGGTTTTCCTCCTGGCGGGTCACTTCCTGGCTGAAGGCGGCGGGGGCCACGGTGCTGGCGGTGCGGGCCGCCTCTTTGGCCCAGCGGGTGGCGGCGGGGCCGACGCTGTACAGCCCGGCATAGATGCAGGAGAGGAGCGAGTTGGCCCCCAGGCGATTCGCGCCGTGGTACTGGTAGTCCACCTCGCCCGCCGCGAACAGGCCGGGCAGGCTGGTCATGCCGCCTTCGAGGTCCACCCACAGCCCGCCCATCGAGTAGTGGACGGCGGGGAAGATCCGCATCGGCACCTTGGCCGGGTCGTCGCCGACGAACTTGCGGTAGATCTCCATCACCCCGCCCAGCTTCACTTCGAGCATGTGCGGGTCCAGGTGCGACACATCGAGGAAGACCTGGTTCTGGCCGTCCACGCCGAGGCCCATGTCCACACAGACGTGGAAGATCTCGCGGGTGGCGATGTCGCGGGGGACGAGGTTGCCGTACTCCGGGTATTTCTCTTCGAGGAAGTACCAGGGCTGGCCGTCTTTGTACGTCCAGACCCGCCCGCCCTCGCCGCGAATCGACTCGCTCATCAGCCGTAGCTTGTCCTCGCCGGGGATGGCGGTGGGATGGACCTGGATAAACTCGCCGTTGGCGTAGACCGCGCCCTGCTGGTAGACGGCGCTGGCGGCGGTCCCGGTGTTGATCATCGAGTTGGTGGAGAGGCCGAAGATCAGGCCCGGCCCGCCGGTGGCGAGCACCACCGCGTCGGCAGTGAAGGACTTGATCTCCATGCTCTGCATGTTCTGGGCGACGATGCCGTGACACTGCCCGTTCTCGTCCAGCACCGCCGAGAGGAACTCCCAGCCCTCGTACTTGGTGACCAGGCCCTCGGTCTCCTGGCGGCGCACCTGCTCGTCCAGCGCATAGAGCAACTGCTGACCGGTGGTGGCCCCGGCAAAGGCGGTGCGGTGGTGCTTGGTGCCGCCAAAGCGCCGGAAGTCGAGGTTGCCTTCGGGCGTGCGGTTGAACATCACCCCCATGCGGTCGAGCAGGAAGATGATGCTCGGCCCGGCTTCGCACATGCCCTTCACCGGAGTCTGGTTGGCGAGGAAGTCGCCGCCATAGATCGTGTCGTCAAAGTGGATGGCCGGGGAGTCGCCCTCGCCCTTGGTGTTCACGGCGGCGTTGATCCCGCCCTGGGCGCAGACCGAGTGTGAGCGCCGCACCGGCACGACCGAAAAGAGGTCCACCGGAATCCCGCTCTCGCTGATCTTGATCGTCGCGGACAGCCCGGCCAATCCGCCCCCGACCACAATAATTTTAGGCATATTCGATGCTCCTTTGTGGCTGCCCGCAGCCGGGCAACCTTACCACCAGAGCCGGAACCCGCCCGGCGCGAGCATGGCAAATTGTACCGCAATGGCGATGCCCAGCAGGGTCATACCCACTGAGATCGCCGTGGTCGCCCACTGGCTGATCCGCTGGGAGCGTCGCCCGGTGGTGATCCCCCAGGTGATCAAGAAGGTCCAGATGCCGTTGCCGAGGTGGAAACTGGCCGCGGTAACGCCGATGACATAGAACAGGAACACCGGCAGGATACCGAGGTCATAGGCCACGCGGGTTGGGTCCGCCGGGCTGTTGAGAAACGCGGTAAAGCGGAACGTCCAGAGGTGATAGAAGATAAACAACAAAGTGATCAGCCCGGTGACGCGCTGCCACATGAACAGGCGGTTGCGGGCGTAGCTGTAGTTGTGCGAGTTGACCCGCGTGTACGAGATAATAAACAGTCCATACAGCGCATGATAGAGCAGGGGCAAAAAGATCAGCCCCACTTCGAGGAACAAGAACAGGTACAAGCCCCGCGCATGGACGGCCATTTCGCCGTAGCTGTTGAGCTTGTCGGTGGTGCTGCCCGGCTGCAAAATCGCCGCGTTTTCGTAGAAGTGGTAGATCATGAACCCGCCCACCGGGACGATGCCGGAGAGCGAGTGGATACGACGCAGCCAGAAGTGGTTGCGCTCGACAAAGCTCCGGGGGCGGACATTGCTGGATGATCCCGCCGCCGGAATGGGGGCCGCAGGCTCGGGGGACGTGGTGCTTGCCATCAACAGTACTCCTCGACGGTGCAGATCGACTGGGCAGAACAAACGGCTAGCATTTAAATAAACACGGTTTGCGGGCACGAAGATGCAATTCCGTGCGAGCAGGTAGCACTAATATTGTACTACAAAACCCGGTGCGTGTCACTGTGGCGTAGCATGTTGCATCGCTGTTGCCGGGCCGAGTGGGCGATGCCGCGTGGATCGGCTGACGGAATAAAAGGGGGCTGGCTCGTGCGAGCCAACCCCCGGTGCTTCTTGTTGGGTCCGGGCGGAAGCGCCCCGGTTATGTGGCTAGCCGTTTAGAAGCAGCCCGCCCGACCCTTAGGGGTGCGGCGGCGTGGCTTCGTAGCCCTGCCACGGGCTGGCGACGTAGGGGAAGGTGGTCAGGAACGGCTTGTCGTTGGTGTCCACGCCGTCGCCCAGCAGATTGTTGGGGCTGCGGTTGGGCACGCCGTAGAGCATCGCCAGCGTCGGGCCGTAGCCTTCCGCCGTGGCCCGCAGTTCGATGTCGGTCACGTCATCGGCCAACCGGCGCCCGTTCGGGAAGCCCTGGAGGTCAGGGTTGGTCGGATCGAGCGGGCCGAGGCGGCTGGGGTTCGCTGCCACCGGGATGGTCATGTTCAGGCGGAGCATGTCCGCCTTGGCATTGCCGGTGTAGTTGAAGCCGGGCAGGCCGGTCAGCAGCACGCCGACGAGGTCCTGGCGGTTGGTTTCGTTGGCGTTGTCCAGCGCCGGGTAGAGGAAGTTCTCCAGCACGGTCAGTTCCGGGTTCAGGTAGTAGGTCAGGAAGTGCTTGTCGCTGGCCGGACTCTGGCTGTTCCAGTAATCCTTCTGGCTGCGCGGGATCACCGCTTCGTTGATCAGCGGGTTGCCCAGGCGCGAAACCTGCACATACGGCCCGACATTCGCCGAGGAACCGTCGGTGCGCAGAACGCGGGTGGACTGGCGGCTAGACGTGGCCCAGATGCCCACGGTGCCGTTGCCGGCGCTGGGGGCCAGGTGGTCGCGGGTCAGGTCGGTCATCGGCACCTGGAGCACGATGCTGTGGGTGTTGTAGCCGCCCACGCCGTCAATGCCGACCGTGTTGCTGATCGGGATGATGTGGAGCGAGC
>JBBSEL010000554.1:0-4005 GCA_038239755.1 Chloroflexia bacterium
ACTTCAAAAAGAACGGGGGCCTGACCACCTTCGGCAACCCGATCAGCGAGGAGTTCCGCGAGAACGGGCGCACCGTCCAGTATTTCGAGCGGGCACGCTTTGAACTGGCCGGTGGGAAGGTTCAACTGGGCCGCATCGGGGCCGAACTGATGCAGAAGCGCGTGGATGCCAAATACCGCGCCACCCAGCAGCGCCCCAAATTCCAGATGGGCTTCAACGGGGGTGCCACCTGGTTCCCCGGCAACTGGAACCGTATCATCAGCCTGAACAAGTCGTGGGGCAACCTGCCGCGCAGCTTCAGCGGGCAGGGCCTCTATGCCGCTATGCCTGCCGACCTCAACCTCTACGGGCGGTGGGGCAAGGTCACCAAAGGCGGTAAGAGCATCTGGGTCCAGTTCGTAGACGTGATCAACTGGCCGGACATCGCGCAGGTGCGGGCCGACGGCAAAGTGATCGACCTGGGGACCGAAAGCTTCCAGCAGTTCGCCCCGCTGAAGGCGGGGGTCATCCGCGTGACCGTCGATGTGGCCTGGCCCGGTGAAGGGCCGAGCAATTAGGGGGCATTCCACCGCTCACCAGGAGCACAGGAGCATGACGCGCCACCGGGGATGGGTCCCCGGCGGCGCGCTTGTGTTTGTGGGGTAGGAGGTGCTGCCCGCTACCGCTGTTGCCGTAGCGGCGCACCGACGTGTGCGCCTGGTCGGGGGTCCGCGATCGCCGGGTGCGCGTGAACAGTTCGGACCCCCGACCAGGGCCGACACGCCGGTCGGCCCCTACCCCAACAGTCCCTGCGGCAGCGAATACACAGGTGCCACGGCGGTCTCGCCGTCGGTTGATGCCTGATAAGAAGCCCCGCTCTACGCGGCAACCGTCTGTAGGATATGGCTCCGCCCATTGATGGTGGGGTGTCCCCACTATCGGGAGTACCCGATCATCAATGGGCGGAGCCGTTTCCTACAATGGGCAGGACGTTGCGGGCGGGATCGCTGGACGATCCCGCGCCTACTTGGCCGGAGGGGTGGATCGGGCTGAGTCGGGGGCGGCGCGCAGGCGGATGATGGGGATTTCTCGGTCGGTTTGCTCCTGGTAGTTGCCATAGCCAGGGGCTTCTTTCACGATCCGCTGCCACACGGTGGCCCGTTCCGCGCCCTTCAGCGATTCAGGGATCACCCGCACCGTGCGGTTGCTGAGCTTGATCCAGACCTCGTCGGGGTGCTTCGCCAGATTGAAATACCAGCCGGGGTGCTGGGCGGCCCCGCCGATCGAGGCGATCACCAGCCAGGTGTCTGGCCCGTCAGGGAGCCAGCGCAAGGTCACCGTGCGCAATTGGCCCGACTTAGCCCCACGGGTGGTTAGGTCGAGCAGCGGCATTCCCTTGACCTGCGTGACGATGCGGAACAGCCCCATGAACACCTGCATCACCGGGCGGGGTAGCTTCGGGATCTTGGCCCCTCGCGTGCCTTTGGGGGTTACTTCAACAGCCATCTATTTCTCCTCCTCTTGTGCGGTGGGCGATAGGTGTATTATAGCACCCATGCGGGCCGCGAAAAGGGTGCCTGCTTACACAGGCACCCTTCCTCTGCTATTCAAGTGCTATTCAAGAACCGGTGGGACGGTCCTACTGGTCTGCCGTCGTCACCTTGGTCATCGTGTCGCCTATGACGAGCTTATCGACCACGTCCATGCCCGCGACCACCTGGCCGAAGTTGGTGTACTGGCCGTCGAGGTAGTCGGCATCGGTCTTGACCACGAACCACTGGCTGTCGTTGATCGTCGGGCCGCCGCCCCCGGTGGAGGCCACACCGACCGCGCCCCGCTTGAACGGCTTCTGGTTATACGCCGAGGGGATCGCCGCGCCGCCCCGCCCGGTGCCGGTCGGGTCGCCACCCTGGACCACCCAATCCTCCACGCGGTGGAAGGTCAGCCCGTTGAAGTAGCCTGCGGTGGCCTTGTCGGTGTAGTTGCGGACCACGCTCTGCACGCCGTCTGCCGGGTCGGTGTAGAGCTGGATCTTAATAGTGCCCTTGTTCGTCTCCACCACCAGGAACTTGGGCAGCGGACCGCTGCTGGGCGGCGAGGTGGGGGCCGGGGTGGGCGGGTCCACCATCGGCAGCCGCTTGATGATGTGCCAGCCGAAGGGGCTGGTCGTCGGGTCATAGTCGGCAATACCGATCTCGTTCGGCTGGAGGGTGAAGCCGATGTTGCCGAAGGCGGGCACCATGCCCTCGCGGGGGTATTCGTCGGCGCTCAGCGGCGTCACGCCCGTATTCGACATCTTATAGATGCCGGGAGCCTGATCGTCGGTGTACTTCTTCACCAGGTCATCGAAGTTGGCCCCGCCTTTGGCCTGGTCCAGGATCTGGTAGGCCAGGGTCTTGGCCTCGTCTTTGGTCCGCGAGATCACTTTTTGGGCACCAAGCGTTCCCTGGAAAGCGATCAGGATGTGCTGCACGGTGATGTGCGCGGGGCCGCCGGGGGTGTTGACGCTGCCCGACGCGACACCGCCCGAACCCGTGCCGCCGGAGGCCGGGGCGACGGTGGCCGGGGCGACGTTGGCGGGCGGCGGGACCACCGCCACCGGGGTGGGGGATACCGGAGCCGTATCACAGGCCGAGACCACGAATAGCAATACCGTTAAAATACTATAGATTAAACGCTTCAACAGTGTCTCCTTAATAGGGGTTGGGGGTTAGGGGTTGGGGGTTGGTCTTGCTTCTTCTCCCCCCTTACTCACTACTTGCAACGCATCGTTCACAACTCGCCACTCACTGCTCGCTGCTCGCGGCTCGCAACTCGGCCAGCGCCTGAAGGGCGGGCGTGGGCGGCACCGGCTCGTACCAGGGCCAGGCGCGGGCCACGATCTCGTCCTCGTCGGCCCAGACCGGCTCGCCAGGCTGGAGCGGGTCGCCCGCGCCCAGGCTGGCCGTGTTGACGGGCAGTACCTGTTGCTCTTTGATCCGCAGGCGCACCCGCACGCCCGCCGGGGTCACACGCAGGACTAGCGCCCGGTACCAGCGGTAGACGATCCATTCGCCCCGCACGGCCACCAGTTCGCCGGTCGCCAGGCGCGGTTGGCCCGCCAGGGTTGGCCCCGGCAGCAAGCTCATTTCTTGCCCAGTGCCGGTCACCACAGCGAACGCGCCCATCTGATCCTGGCGCACCACGGCCAGGGTAACGGGAGGTTGGGGGTCCTTAGTTGGGGGTTGGTATGAGTCGGTCACAACTAATTCCTTATCCTTCACCGAACAGGTCGGCCCCGGCTTTGGCGGCGCGCTCCTGTTTGGAGAGGGCCGCGTCTTTGCCCAGGCTGCGGTAGAACGCCTCGTCAAACTCGCGGGTGCGCAGGACGACCTCCATCGGCACGGCGTGACCGAAGATGAGCACTTCCTGGCGGGTGTCGAGCGTGGCAAGCGTTTGGCGCATATGGCTGGCGCGGGTGCCGGTGAACACCGCGTCGATGTCGCGTTCGTCGCTGAGCAGGGCGGTGATCCTCGTGCCCAACTGGCTCAACACCTCGGCGTCAATGCTCGACGGGCGCTGGTCGATGATCAGCAGGGTCACGCTGTACTTGCGCATCTCGCGGGCGATGATCGAGAAGATGGTGCTTTTCTGGCTGAGGAACTTGTGCGCCTCTTCGATGGTCACCATCAGCGGGCGGGGCTTGTCGGCAGCGTTCTGGGTGTCGTCGTAGCGTTCGGTGGCGGCGACCCACTCTTTGTGGATGCGCTTGGTGATGATGTTGGCGACGAGCATATAGGCCAGCACCGTGTTGTAGCGCCCGAATTCGAGGATGACGTTGTGCCCGGCTTTCAGGTCGGCCAGCAGTTCGTCTATGCCGGTGCCCAGGCCCTTGCCGTCGCGGGTGATGAAGTCCAGATCCTTGAACGTCTCCACCCGCCGCTTGAGCGCCTCGACCGACCCCTGGTGGACGCCGGTGTTCTCGCACAGTTCTTTCAGGTCTTTGGGGCTGATGGCGATCAGTTGGCCCAACCAGCCCGGCCCCAG
>JBBSEL010000555.1:0-4004 GCA_038239755.1 Chloroflexia bacterium
CGTACCGCGAAGTCGGTGGGGCCACGGTGCAGCGCAATGCAGAAGCGACCATCAACCGCTTGATCCGGCAAGGCGAGCAACTCGGCTTTCAAGTGACCCTGACTCCCAAAGTGGCCGCGTGAGTGGGATTTTCAAAGCAGTACCCTCCACACTGTCACGCGTTGTTCACCTCGATATACCCACTTGTTGACCGCCGTTCGCTACAATAGTAGTCGGGCGACCATCCCCGAAGGTCGCGCCACGCCGCCCATAAGGCCGCAACGCGACTGTCGCTTGCATCGCCGCTTATCAGGATCGAGACCCACAGGACCCGCCATGACGACCACCGCCTCTGTGCCCACGCTGCCGCCCCGCCCAATGGCGGCTTCAGCGCCACCGCCCGCCTGGCATCAGCAAGAGCCGTCGGCAGTGGTTACGCGCCTGGGCACCGACGTGGTGGCGGGCCTGAGCACGGCAGAAGCCGCCCGCCGGCTCGCTCAGAACGGCCCCAATACCCTCACTGAGCGCGGGCGGATCCGCCCCTGGCGCATCCTGTGGGAGCAGTGCACCGGGATCATGGTGATCATCCTGATCATTGCTGCTGTTCTTTCCGTGGCCCTGGGCGACTACCAGGACGCGGCGGTCATCCTGGCGATTGTGGTCTTGAACGCCCTACTCGGCTTCCAGCAGGAATATCGGGCCGAGCAGGCGTTGGCCGCGCTGCAGAAGCTGGCCGTGCCCCTGGTGCGCGTGCGCCGCGACGGGCAGGTGCAAGAGATCGCCGCCGCCGATCTGGTGGTGGGCGATCTCGTGCTGCTAGAAGCGGGCAACCTGGTCCCGGCGGACGGGCGGGTTGTGGAGAGCGCCAATCTGCGCGTGCAAGAAGCGACCCTCACCGGCGAGTCGGGGCCGGTGGAAAAAGATCCGCGTCCCCGCCCCGAACCCGATCTGCCGCTGGGCGACCGGCACAACATGGTCTACCAGGGCACCAGCGTCACCTACGGGCGTGGGCAGGCAGTGGTCACGACGACCGGGATGCAGACCGAGCTGGGCCATATTGCCACGCTCCTTCAGACGACCAAGCGCGCCGCCACCCCGTTGCAGCGCCGCCTGGCCCAGTTGGGCCGCGGGTTGGCTGCCGCCGCGCTGGCCCTGGTCGGCGTCATGGTGCTGCTGGGCTGGTTGCGCGGCGAAGACTGGCCGCTTCTCTTACTGACGGCAATGAGTGTCGCCGTTGCCGCCGTGCCCGAAGGTCTGCCCGCCGTGGTCACCATCGCGTTGGCGCTGGGTGCCCAGCGGATGCTGGCCCGGCGGGCGCTGATCCGCAAGCTGCCTGCGGTCGAAACGCTCGGCTCGGTTACGGTCATCTGCTCGGACAAGACCGGCACGCTGACCGAGAACCGTATGACGGTGACGGTACTCGACGTGGCCGGCCAACAGGTGGACCTCCGCACGCCGCTGGAGGACGACGCGCCCACGCGGGAGCCGGGGCAGCGGCAACCGGCGCGGCTGCGGGAGCAGCCCGATCTGGCCTGGTTGCTGGCCGGGGGGGCGCTGTGCAACGATGCGGTGCTCCAGGCCAGCCCCGACGAGCCGGGGGAATATCACGCCGTGGGCGATCCGACCGAAGGCGCGCTGGTCGTGGCCGCCGCCCGCCTGGGCCTGGACAAAACCGTGCTCGATCCGGCCTTCCCCCGCGTGGCCGAGTGTCCGTTCGACTCGATCCGCAAGCGGATGACCACGATCCATGCGGTGCCCCGGCAAGGGCCGCCCGAACTGGCGTCTCGCGCCGGGGGGTTGGGTGGGGGCGGCCCGGCTCCGCGCTATCTCGCCATCACGAAAGGGGCGGTCGATGGCCTGCTGGCGATCACCGATCAGATCTGGGTGGGCGGGCAGGCCGTGGCGCTGACCCCGGCGTGGCGCGAACGGATCCTCGCGGCCAACGCGGGGCTGGCCGGACGGGGGATGCGCATCCTCGGCGTGGCCTTCCGCCCGTTGGCCGCGCTGCCGGAGCCGGTCACGGCCGTGGGCGTCGAGGGCGATCTGATCTTCGTCGGCCTGATCGGTATGATCGACCCGGCGCGCCCCGCAGTCTACCAGGCCGTGGCGACGTGCCGCCGGGCCGGTATCCGCCCGGTGATGATCACCGGCGACCACCCCCTGACGGCGCGAGCCATCGCCCAGGACCTGGGGATCGCCAGCGACGACGCCCTGCTGACCGGCCAGGATCTGGACCGGCTGACCGAGCCGGAACTGGCCGCGCATGTGGCGCGGGTCGCGGTCTATGCTCGCGTGTCGCCGGCGCACAAGCTGCGCATTGTGCAGGCGCTGCAACGGCAGAACCAGATCGTAGCGATGACCGGCGACGGGGTGAACGATGCCCCCGCCCTGAAGCAGGCCGACATCGGCGTGGCGATGGGCGTCACCGGCACCGACGTGGCGAAAGAAGCCGCCGACATGGTGCTGCTGGATGATAACTTCGCCACCATCGTCGCCGCGGTCGAAGAGGGGCGGGTGATCTACGACAACATCCGCAAGTTCATCCAGTACATTCTGGCGGGCAATGTCGGCGAACTGTGGGTGATGCTGCTCGCCCCCTTGATCGGGATGCCCCTGCCACTGCTGCCGTTGCAAATCTTGTGGATCAATCTGGTGACGGATGGGCTGCCCGCGCTGGCGCTGGGGCTGGAACCGGCGGAGCGCGGCACGATGCAGCGCCCGCCGCATGACCCGAACGAGAACATCTTTAGCCGGGGCCTGGGCGTGCGGGTGCTGGGACTGGGGTTGTTGACCGGGCTAATCGCGCTGGGGGTCGGGTTCGGCTACTGGGCGACGGGCCGCCCCGGCTGGCAGACGATGATCTTTACCACCCTCACCCTGGCCCAGATGGCGCTGGCGCTGGGGCTACGGACCGATCAGGACGCGCTCTGGCGCGTCGGCCTGTGGACCAATAAGCCCTTGCTCGGCGCGGTCGGGTTAACGGTCGCGCTGCAAGCAGCGCTGGTGTACGTGCCGTTCTTGCAAGGCGTTTTCCATACGACGCCCCTGGCAGCGGCGGACCTGGCGCTCAGCCTGGG
Organism: Chloroflexia bacterium; assembly: GCA_038239755.1. GTDB lineage: Bacteria > Chloroflexota > Chloroflexia > QHBQ01 > JAICKM01 > JBBSAN01. Next base: position 3,057 of record JBBSEL010000555.1, read on the forward strand.
GTTGAGTGGCCTGGTGCTGGGGGCGGTCGAAGTCGAAAAATGGCTGCGTCGTCGGCAACCGAAGCGTGGCTAATATCCCCGGCCCAAAGGAGGGTCCATCCTATGCAACCGCAAATTCTGGTCCCGTTAGATGGCTCACCCCTGGCGGAGATGATTGTGCCCCACGCCCGGATCTGGGCGCAGGCCAGCGGGAGCCGGCTCACCCTGCTCCAGGTGATCGCCCCGCCCGCCGTCCCCGATCCCCTGACCGGGGCCGTGACGCCGGGGTCCGTTCCGTACCATACCTGGGAGGCGCGCCATCGCCAGGCGCAAACGTACCTGGACGCGGTGGCGCGGAACCTAGCGACCGCGCACCAAGCCGTGGACGTAGTGGTGCGCGAGGGGGAACCGGCCACCCAGATCGTCGCCTATGCCGCCGGGGAGCCGGCGGTGATCGGCATCGCCATGGCCACCCACGGCTGGGGGGGGTGGGAGGGCTGGTTGCTGGGCAGCCAGGCCGAGCAGGTGCTGCACAACGCGCCCAGGCCGCTGCTGCTGGTGCGGCCCCAGCGGGAGGCGGACGACGCCCTTCACCTGCCCCCGGCACGCCCCTATCGCACCATTGTGGTGCCGCTGGACGGCTCGCCCGAGGCCGAGCAGGCGCTCCCGCTCGCCCACGCCCTGGCGGCGGCCAGCGGGGCGCGGCTGCGGCTCGTCACCGTCACCCCCGAGCCGGTGGATGCCGCGCTGCTGGCCGCCGCGGACGCGCCCCCCGGCCCCTACCTGACGCAGACCGCCGCGCGCTGGCACACGCAGGGCGGGCGGGTGGAGACGGCCCGCATCTCGGGCAGCCCGGCCGAAGCCATCGCGCGCTACAGTGACGCCGTGGACGCGGACCTGCTGGTGCTGGCGACCCATGGCCCGCGGGGGGTAGATCGGCTGTGGCATGCCAGCGTCGCCGCCCAGGTC
>JBBSEL010000556.1:0-4001 GCA_038239755.1 Chloroflexia bacterium
GCCCGCGCTCTCGCTGAGCACCATCTCGCTCAAGCCGAGGATGATGCCCAGGGGGGTCCGCAGTTCGTGGCTCACGGTCGAAAGGAAGCGGCTTTTCATCCGGTTGGCTTCTTCGGCCAGCCGTCGCCCCTCTTCGGCGGCACGGTGGAGCTGGCTGTTGCGCAACGCCGCCGCCAGGTGCCGCACGATCAGGCCGCATGGTTCCAGATAGGTCGCGTCGAAGGTGACAAAGCCGGACGGCCCATCCTCCACGATCAGCGGCAGCAGCACCAGCGCCCACGGCTCGGCGGTGTCGTAGAGTCCGGCGGGCGGAAACTGGCGGCTGGGGAAGCGTACCTGCGCGGGCGGGCCATCGGGCGAGGGCTTGTACAGGTGGCTCCAGGCGACCGGATCGCCGTCCTCCTCCTCGAACAGCGCAATATAGGCGCGCGGGATGCCGATGCCGGGCAATTGCTCGGCCAGGATCGCCAGGATATTGCGCAACTCCAGCGCTGTCAGCAGCCGGGTGGTCAGGGTGCCCATCCGGGCCGTCACTTCGGCCTGGCGCACCTGAAAGCGGATATGTTGTCGCCGGACCCGCTCGCTGATCCGCAGGTGGGCCTGGTCGATCAGTTCTTCGCCGCGGAGGGCGCGGGTGCCAGAGGCGAGGGCGATCTCTGCGCCGCCCATCTGGTGCCGCAGCACAGAGAGGGCGATGTGCCAGGGATAGGCGTCATCATCGGTGGCCTCGACCGCGTCCAGCAGTTGATCGAGCGTGGCGGCGAAGGGGTGGGGATCGGCGGCGGCCCGCGTGGCGACCAGGGCTGCGACCAGCCGCCCGCACCACTCCTCCACGAACGCAACCGCCCGTTGCCCCATCTCCAGCGACACCGCATCGGCCAGCACCCCCACCAGCCGATCCTGCTCCGGCGCGGTCAGGCCGTCGCCTGCTCTCCCCCCCTCCGGCAACGCTGGCCCGACCGGGATCGTCGAAGGGCGGCACCCGCACGACTCGCGCACGATCAGGCGGGTGGGGATGCGCACCGTCGCCACCTCGGTCCGGCGTCCGGTCAGGTAGTCGAGCAGTAGTTCGACCGCCTGGACCCCCAACTCGAAGGTCGGGTGCCGGATCGTGGTCAGGGGCGGGGTCTGCGCCTTGGCGTATAGCACGTCATCAAAGCCGATCACCGCCACATCCTGGGGCACGCGCCGCCCGGCCTCGCCCAGCGCCCGCAGCGCCCCAATCGCCGACTCGTCATTACTCGCCAGCACCGCCGAGAATTCGCCCCCGGCCTCCAGCATCCGCTGCATGGCCCCATACGAGGCATAGGCATCATGACCGCCGTAGCCGACCAGGGCCGGGTTGAACGGCAGCCCCCGTTCCGCCAGTGCGGCGCGATAGGCGGCGAGCCGCTCCGCCCCGTCGCCGCTGCCCCCCTCGGTGTCGGCAATAAAGGCGATCCGGCGATGCCCATGCGCCACCAGATGGGCAAATGCCTGTTCGATCCCCGCCTGGTTCGCCGGGCTGACCGACGGATAGCCCTCCTGCGGATAGGTGAAGACGCAAGGATGGCCCCCGGCCAACAAGGCGTGGAGGGATTGCAATTGGGCCGCGGAGAAGGGGGGGATGGCGATCAGCCCGGAGGTGTTCCAGGGTCCCACCGGGACAAAATTGGTGTGGGGCAGGAGGTCCGGCCAGGCGGGTAGATCCTGGTAGGGGACCGCATCGGGACCGAGGCCACAGGCCAGGAGCAGGTTGCAGCCTCGCGCCTGGGCGGCAGCACGGATGCCCTGAAAAAGCGTCTGCTCGTAGCGGCCTATGGTCGTGCCGATATAGATCTGCCGGTTGGCGAACACCCCGATGGTGGGGCGGGCGTGCCGGATGCGATCCGGTGGGGCGACATTGCCTGTGTTCATACGACCTCTCGCGGCGACGGGGGAGTGGGGCGGGTTAGCGCTCGATGCTGATTTCGTACCAGGGGGTGGCCGGTGTGCCGATGGGGAACACCCAGCCGTCAGGGGTGTGGGTGGCTGGGATCGCCGCGCCCAACGGTGCCCCCGCCCCGTCCAGCGCCTGCGCCCGCACGGCAGTAGCCGCTGCCAGGTGGCGTAGCGTGATCCGCCCGGTCACCGGCTCGATCCGGGTCGGCGGCCCTCCCGGCTGGGTCACCTCTGTGCGGGCGGCGTTCCATTGCTGACCGGTGTTCTCTACTCGTGCGCCGGTGGTCAGCAGCAGCCGCGTGGCGCGGGCGATTGGCTCCGTATCAAGGGCGCTGAGCGTGATCGCGCAAAACGCGATCGTCACTTCGGCGGCGAGATGGGATAGCGCGATCTCGTGCGCGGGCAGGAACCCGATCAGCGCCTGGGAGCGGGGGGTATCCACTGTCACCAGCCCCTTGCCTGCCGGGGCTATCGACCAGGTTAGCTCCCCGGTATCGGCGATCAGCGGGCCGGGGGCGGGCGGCGGGGCAGTGGGCGGGCCTTCCAGCGAACCGATCCGCATCTTGTGCTGCAAGGCCAGGGTGGGCGGGAATCCAGGCGTGTAGTAGGGCCGGGCATCGGGCGGCAGACGCAGGCTCTCCCGCACTTCCTCCAGGGTATAGGTGCGCTCGACGGTCTGGCGGGCCGCGCCGACATCGCCCCGCCGGAACAGCAACGCCCCGGCGGCGAGTTGCACCATCCGCACCGGGTCCAGGGAGAGGTCAAAGTGGTCGCCCACATAGGGTTGCCAGGCGGGATCCGGCTTCGGCTCAAACGTATACCACAAGACCCCGTCCCAATCCTGCAACCCGGCGTAGGCGGCGAGAATGGGGATACCCTCGCTGATCCAGTCGCCGGGGAAGATATGGTTCGCCTCGCTGACGGTATACGGCTGGCCCGCCACCGCCGTCCGCGACAGCCGCACCGCCATCGAATGGGGCGGGTCGTTGACCATCGGTGTGTTGCACCCCGCCGCGTGGGTGGGATGCTGCCAGTACATATGCCCGTCCAGCACGTCGAGGGTCGCGTTGCTCCAGACCGTGGGATAGCCGCTTTGGCTGTACGGATGGTCGTTGCTGCCGATCAGCAGCGCGCGCACACCGACTGTGTCACGCAGGAAGGTTGCCATGTCGCGGAAGTAGGCCCGCTCGATGTCCATATAGAACGCCGCCTCGGCCTGGAAGCGCAAGGCGGGGGCGCTGGCGAATTCCTCCGGATTGAGCCGGGGCACTGCGGCCCCCTCACGCACGCCTGCCAGGGTGCGGAGGTGGGCCAGTTCCGCCGGATCGCGCTGTTCCAGGTACACGGCGTACAATTGATCCAGCAGCGTGAGATAGGGGGCGGGCAGGGGCGGGAAGTCGGGATTGCGTACTATGCTCCCGGCCCGCCGCAGGCTGCCGCTGTGCCAGGACTCGACCAGCGAGTTTTCGTTCAGCAATTCGATCAGCACGATGGCCGGTTCCTGGCGGTACTCGGTGCCGGTATAGGGATTGCGGTGGGTCAGGAGTTGCGCGGCGTAGGCTTTTTGCAACGCGATCAGCCGGGGGTCAAAATAGGCCACCCCTTTGGCCCAGCCGATCTCGGCGGCAGCAGGGACGCCGTCGCCCGCCTTATACGAATGCCCGACGAGGAGGTTCAGGTCACAATAGATGCCGCGCTGCTTTAATTCCGCTATCCAGAAGTCGAGGCGGTCAAGCTGTTCGGGGTCAAAATGCTGCGTGTCGTCCCCTGTCGGGTCGATCAACCCACGGGGGGCGGGGAGATCGAGAAAGTGCAGGCGGACGCAATTTACCCCGAAGCGGGCTAGGGTGGCCGCATACATCGGCGCATCCGTCTTGGTGGGGATAATGACCGAACCGGGGGTCCAATCGGTGACATTCACCCCCCACAACCGTAGCCGGGCACCGTCAGGCGTTACCAGATGGCCGTCCCGCACGGTGACGAAGCCGTCGCGCCCGGCAGGTGGGTCCAACAAGAACGACAAGTTCACCCGCGAGTGCGCGCCCTGGCGGTGGTTCATCGTGAACGGCAGCAGGTTCGCC
>JBBSEL010000557.1:0-4000 GCA_038239755.1 Chloroflexia bacterium
CGGCTTCATCCGCCTCGCGCCCAAAGTTCATGGTGCCCAGGCACAACCGGCTGACCGTCAGCCCCGTGCGCCCAAGATGCGTGTATTGCATGTGGCTTCCTCTCTTCCTGTCTATTACGTTGTCAGGATGGCGACTTCCAGCGGGGGCAACAGGAGCGACTGCTCGTGGGTTTGCCCGGTCAGCAGGTCGCGCATCGGCGTGGGCAGCGGGATGTGGGCCGGGTGGGGGTTGTGGTTGAGGACGAAGGTGTAGCCGTGCCCGTCGCGCTCGCGGCGCGTAACCTCTACCCCCGGCGGCGCGTCCAGCGGGGCCGTCACCTTCAGGTCGCCCAGCAATCGTTCCACCAGGGCCGCGAGCAAGGCCGGGTCGGGCCGGGTGGCGACATACAGCGCCCGCCCCTGGCCCAGACGATTCTCGGTGATCGCCGGGCGACCGGCGTAGAAATCGTCGCCGTAGGTGGCAAGCGCCTGCGCCCCTTCGAGATGGACAAGATCGCACCACAGGTCGCATTCGTAGCTGCCCGCAGGCAACCCCGCGCCCGCCTGCACCACTACCCGGTTGCGCATATCGGGCATCAACGGGTCGAATTCTTCGACCCACACGCCCAGCAAGGGACGCAACGGCCCCGGATAGCCGCCCAGCCAGGCGCGGTCGTTCTCGTCCACCACCCCGCTGAAGAAGGTCGTCAGGAAGGTGCCGCCGTTCTCGACGTAGCGGGTGAAGGCCGCGCCCTGTGCGGTGCTGACCATATTTAGCAGCGGGGCGATGACCAGATCGTAGCCGCTCAAGTCGTGGTCTGGCGAGACGATGTCTACCGCGATGTTGCGGTCCCACAGCGGGCGGTAATAGCGCAGCATCTCGCCCACATAATCGAGCGCGCTGCTGGGGCCGGGTTGGTACTCGACGTTCCACCAGTTGGGCCAGCTAAAAACTAGGGCCACCCGCGCCGGGAGGCGTGTGCCGAGAAGGCCGTCGCCCAGGCCGTGCAGTTCTCCGCCCAGGTGGGCCACTTCCTCGAAGACGCGCGTATGCTCGTGCCCGGCGTGCCCGACCACGGCTCCATGATACTTTTCGGCGGCCCCATGCGAGGCCCGCCACTGAAAATACATCACCGCGTCGGACCCGTGGGCCATCGCCTGGTAGCTCAGCAGGCGCATGACGCCGGGGCGCTTCAGCGGGTTGTGGGGTCGCCACTGCACCTGGCTGGGGGTCTGCTCCATCAGCAGCCACGACTGGCCGCCTTTCACCCCGCGCATCAGGTCGTGCCGTAAGGCGATGGCGCTGGGGTGGTCGGTCCGCTGGGGATAGGAGTCCCAGGAGACCACGTCCAGATAGGGTGCCCAGGCGAAATAATCCAGGGGCTTATAGAACTCCATCAGGTTGGTGGTCACCGGCACCTGCGGGGTGACCGCGTGCAAGATATCGGCCTCGCCCCGGTAACATTCCAGGTTCATATCCGACATGAAGCGCCGGTAGTCCAGCAGGAGGCCCTGGACGCTCCCCTCGCCGCGCGAACCGGGCGGGCTGATTTGCTCCCAGGCGGTGTAAGTATGGCTCCAGAAGGCCGTTGTCCAGCGCCGGTTGACCTCGTCCAGCGCGCCATAGCGAGCCTGGAGCCAGGCGCGGAAGCGAGCGGCACAGCGGTCGCAATAGCAACTGGGGCCATATTCGTTGCTCACATGCCAGAGCAGGAGCGCCGGATGGGCCTTATAGCGTTCGGCCAACCGCCGGACCAATCCTTGCCCCAGGCGGCGAAAGTCGGGGCTAGTCGGGCAATAGTTTTGCCGCCGCCCATGCTGGCGGCGCAGGCTGTCTTCGTCCACCGGCAGCACGTCGGGATAGGCCGCCGACAGCCAGGCGGGTTGGGCGGCGGTCGCCGTGGCGAGACAGGCCCCGATCCCATTTTCCGCCAGCAGGTCCATCACCCGGTCCAACCAGTCGAAGGTGAAGGTCTGCTCATCGGGCTGCAAGGCGACCCAGCTAAAGACCCCGACGGTCGCCACGTTCACCCCGGCCAGCCGCATCAGGCGCATATCTTCCTGCCAGATCGCCGCTTCGTCGTGGCCGAACGCCGTCGTCCACTGCTCCGGGTTATAGTCCCCCCCAAAGGCGATCTGCGGTAGATGGGCGTGCAGCCACGCCATGCGATCCGTCATGCTTCCTCTACTCCCCTCGTGCCGGTTGTGCCAGGCCCAAATAGGTGCAGGGGCGGCGCTTACGTGCCGCCCCTGCCGGGGCTTACTTCATCTTCGCGATGGCCGTCTCCGCCGCACTTTGGGCATCGGTCATGATCTTCTGCGGGTCGTCGCTGCCGGTCCAGAGGGCGCTGTACGCCTTCGCCGCCGGGTCCCACATCGCGCCCATGAAGGGGGTGTTGGGCAGCGGCACACCGTCCACGGCCTGGGCGTTGAAGCCCGCCACAATCGGGTCACTGGCGAGGCCCGCAGCGGCAGCCGTGTTAGCGGGCACTTCGCCGGTCTGCTTGACCATCGCCGCCTGCTGCTCCTTGGCCGTGTAGAACTTCATCACGTCCACAGCCACGTCGGGGTTCTTGCTGCCGTGGGCCAACATGAGGCATTTGACGCCGACGAAGGGTCGGGCCGGGCCGCCCTTGCCGAAGTCCACCATCGGCAGTTTCGCCAGCCCGAAGTCCATCTTCGCTTTTTGCAGGTCGGCCACGCGCCACGGGCCGGACAGTTCGATGGCGGCCTTACCGTCGTTGAACAGCGCGTCGGCCAGGTTGGTGTCGATGTCCTTGGGCATGAGGCCCTGGAGGCTGCGGATCCACTTCGCGGTCGCCAGCCCTTCCGGCGTGTTCAGGCCGACGTTCCCCTGCTCGTCCACATACTGGGCACCCGCGCCATAGAGCCACGGGGCGTTGAAGTAAGCGTCGCTGGGGTTCCAGACGGCAAAGTACTGGCCGGCATTCGCCTTGTTGTAGTCGGTCATCATCTGCCGCAGTTCGGTGGTGGTCTTCGGCAGCTTGTCGGCGGTGATCAGCTTCTTATTGTAGAAGAAGGTGATCGCTTCCAGCGTTTCGGGCAGGGCATAAATCTGGCCGTTATAGGTGACGGCGCTGGCGGCCACGCCCGCGTAGTTGTCCTTCAAGAACTGCGGGGTGATGCCCGCTTTCCCGTCCAGGGGATCGATCACGTTGATCAGGGCGTTCTGGCCGATGTTGTCATCCACCCAGGCGATGATGTCGGGGCCAACCCCGGCGGGGACCGCGTTGCGGACCTTCGAGCCGATGTCGGGCACGTTCAGCAGTTGAATGGCAACGTCCGGGTGCTCTTTCACATACTCGGCGAAGATGGCTTGCTTGGCGGGCAGGTAGCTGCCGCTCCAGCCGTGCCAGATCGTGATCGTCGTTTTGGCGGTGGTGCTCCCCAGGGAAATCGCCGTGGGGGTGGGGGGCGGCTCAGTGGCGGCCCCCGCCGCCCCGGCGGTGTCGGTGGGGGCCGCAGCGGCGGCGGTGTCGGTCGGGGCAGCGGCAGCGGTGCCGGTCGTATCAGTCGGAGCAGCGGCAACCGGGGCAGTCGTGGGGGCACTCGGAGCCGAGGTGGGGGTGTCCGCCCCGCCACAGGCGCTCACCACAAGCATTACGATCAGCAACATGATCGGCCAGACGTATTTGAAGGGCTTCATTGACTTTCCTCCTGTTTAATGTCCGTAACAGTATTCCAATAAGGTCTATGTGCGCCGTTGTGCGTCGCCGGGTCACAATCTTTGTCTAACCCGTGACTCAGCGTGCCGGGCCGTTCACCGCCGATGGAGCACACCCCGTTAATCGCTGACGATCCGTTCGGAAACACCCCCTTTCATTCGCTCATTCGCTCATTGACTGAACAGCCCCGGTGACCGGGTGGTTAGATACTCGCGAGGACCGACAGAAAATCCTCGTACATCACAGGCTGCGCGAGCCAGTGCGCTGCCCCTGCGACGCGATACGCATCATCGGCCAGGGCGGACACCACCGCAATCGGGATCTTACTGGTTGCA
>JBBSEL010000558.1:0-3985 GCA_038239755.1 Chloroflexia bacterium
GATGCGTGAGTGCGTATTGCGTATTGCGTATTGTTTCATTCTGATCCCTAATCCCTGATCCTTACGCCTCACGTTTCACGTTTCACGTTTCACACAACGCTTGAGAGTCCATCTTCCCATGCAAGAATCGCTAGTAGATCGGTTATTGGCCGGGGACCGCCTGGCCCTGACCCGCACCTTGAGTCTGGTCGAGAACCGGCGACCGGGCGCGGCGGTGTTGCTGCGGGCGATTACCCCGCACACCGGGCACGCCTATTTGCTCGGCATCACCGGGCCGCCCGGTAGCGGCAAGTCCACCCTCACTACCGCCGTGGTCCGTATGTTGCGGGCGCGGGGCGACCGGGTGGCCGTCGTTGCCGTGGACCCCACGTCAGCGATCAGCGGGGGAGCGCTCCTGGGCGACCGGATTCGGATGCTGGAGTTCCACACCGATCCGGGGGTGTTTATCCGCAGCATGGCGAGCCGGGGCACGCTGGGCGGCCTGTCGGCGGCGACCGGCGACCTGACCCGCGTGCTGGATGCGTTCGGCTTCGACTGGGTGATCATCGAGACGGTGGGGGTGGGGCAGGATGAGGTGGCCGTGGCCGGGCTGGCCGATACCACCCTCTTGATCGAGGTGCCGGGCCTGGGCGACGATGTGCAGGCGATCAAGGCCGGGGTGCTGGAAGTGGCCGACATTCTGGTGGTCAACAAAGCCGATCAGGAAGGGGCCAGCCGCCTTGCCGCCACCCTGCGGGCCATGCTCAGTCTCGGTGGGGGGGGGCCCTGGAAGCCGCCCATCCTGCAAACGGTCGCCGCGCAAGGCAAGGGGGTGACCGAACTACTGGACGAAATCGCCCACCATCGGGCCTTCCTTGACACCAGCGGTGGACGCGCCGCCCGCCTCCAGATCCGCCTCCGCGCCGAAGTCCTCGACCGCGCCCAGGAGTTGATCCTGTCCGCCCTGCGCACCCGCCTCGCCACCGACCCGACCCTGGCCCCGCTCCTGACCGCGCTCGATGCCCGCGAAGTGGACCCGGCGACGGTGGCGGCGGAACTCGTGAAACGTGAAACGGAAACGTGAAACGTGATGCGTGACCCGTACTGCGTATTGCGTATTGCGTAAGACGGTTAGGATTACTCATCGCTCATCGCTCATTGCTCATTGCTCGTCATTCGTTACTAACCACTAACCACTAACCACCAACCACTAACTACTCGCTGCTATGACCGACCAACCCTCAACCCCCAACCCCCAACCCCCAACCCGCGTCCGGCGGCCCCCGCTGGCCGAGGTAGACGCGGCGACGCTGGCGGCGGCGATGGCGGCGCGGCGCTGGGGCGAGGTGGCTCCGTGGGCGGCACTGCTGGCCGGGTTCGGGCTGGTGCTGGCCGGGATGATCTGCTTTTTCTGGCTCAGCGCGCAGGCCAGCAGCAATCCCGAAGACGTGTGGATTGTCGGGCCGCTGGCGCTGGGCCTCGGCTGGTTCCTCTGGACGCGCTTCCGCGCCGTGCCCCGCCTCGCCGGCACTCTGATTGTCGCGCTCGGCAGCCTCACCACCGTGGCCTTTGTCGCCTGGTTCCTCTTTTACGGGGCCGTGGGCGGGCAGGTCTGGTTGGGATTGGGCGGCGTGCTGCTGGTCTGCGCGATCGGTATCGGCGTGGGCCTGCTGGGGCTGAATCGGCTGGGACCCAGTTGAGAGGTTTGAGGTTTGAGGTTTGAAGTTTGAAGTTTGATTTTGGAAGTGCCAAGTAATGCGACACATAGGACAAAGCGGCATATAATACCTCGTACCTCGTACCTCGTACTTCATACCTCAAACTTCAAACCTCAAACCTCAAACCTCAAACCTCAAACTTCGGAGACCACCCATGCAACCACTGGTCGAATGCATCCCTAACTTCAGCGAAGGGCGGCGGACGGAGGTGATCCAGGCCGTGATCGCCCCGCTGGTGGAGCGGCGCGACATTCGCCTGCTCGATGTGGACCCCAATGCCGACCACAACCGCACCGTGGTCACCTTCGTCGGCCCGCCGCAAGCCGTGGCCGATGCCGCCTTCGCCCTCACCCAGAGCGCGGTGCAGCACCTGAATATGGAGCAGCACCGGGGCGAACACCCGCGCATCGGGGCGATGGACGTGGTGCCGTTCGTGCCGATCAGCGGGGTGACGATGGACGAGTGCGTGCGGATGGCCCAGGGGGTGGGGGAGCGCATCGCCCGCGAGTTGGGCGTGCCGGTCTATCTCTACGGCAACGCCGCCACCAGCCCGGCCCGCCGCCGCCTGCCCGACGTGCGCCGGGGGCAATACGAGGGCCTCAAGACGGCGATCACCGAGCCGGATCGCCGCCCCGACTACGGCTCGCCGCGCCTCCATCCCACCGCCGGGGCCACCGCCGTCGGCGCGCGCCCCCCACTGATCGCCTTCAACATCAACCTGGGCACGCAGAATTTAGACGTTGCCCGCACCATCGCCAAGGGCATCCGCGAGAGCAGCGGGGGGCTGGTCAACGTACAGGCGATGGGGATCGACTTGCAGGAGCAAGGGATCGTCCAGGTAAGCATGAACCTGCTCGATTACACCCGCACCCCGATCCACCGCGCCTTTGAACTGGTCCGCGCCGAAGCCGAACGCCACGGCGTGCCCATCGTCGGCAGTGAGATCGTCGGCCTGGTCCCGGTGGACGCATTACTGGGGGCTGCCGACTTCTACCTGCGGCTCACCGCCTTCCGCCGTGATCAAGTGCTCGAATTGCGCCTGCTGGAAGAGTAGGGCGTAGGCCCCCGCTACTCCCTCGTTAGCCCGCCGCCCCAATCTGGTATAATGCCACGGCTATGATTGAAGTGGATCACCTCGAAAAGATCGTGGACACGCGCACCGTGCTGGCGATTGAGCACTGGACCGTGGCCCCCGGCGAGATCGCCGCCGTGGTCGGCCCGGTGGGCAGCGGCAAGACGACCCTGTTGCAACTGCTGGCGGGCGAGGCGACCCCCAGCGGCGGCACCGTGCGGGTGGGAGGGCAGCCCCCGCAGGCCGCCCGCGCCACGATGGGTCTCGCCTGGGCCGACGACTTGCTCTACGACCGGGCCAGCGTGCGCGAGAACCTGCTCTTTTACGCCGGGCTGCGCGGTGGCACCCGGCAAGAGGTCGATGCCGTGCTGGCGCAGGTCCATCTGTCGGACCAGGCGGGCACCCGCGCCGACAAGCTGACCCCCTCGCTCAAGCGGCGGATCACCCTGGCGCGGGCACTGCTTCATCATCCGGTGGTCCTCTTGCTGGATGAGCCAGAGTTGCGGGCCGACCGGGAAACCCGCGACCTGTTCTGCCGCGTGCTGACTGAGGTCGCGCAGACGACCCCCGCCGCCGTAGTCCTCACCACCACCGAGCCATTGTGGGCGGCGCGTTGTGCCACCCGGCTCTACGAACTGCAAAGCGGGCGGATCGTCGCTGCCGCCACGCCCGAACCCGACGCCGTCCCCCCGGTACAGCCGTTCAAGATCCCCGCCCGCAAGGCCGAACGGGTCGTCTTCTACAACCCCGCCGACGTGCTCTACGCCACCAGCCGCGACGGCAAGACCTTCGTCCATACGGTAGACGACTCGGCGGTGAGCAACCTCACCCTCCAGGAACTCGACGCCCGGTTGAGCCGGAGCGGCTTCTTCAAAGCTCACCGTGCCTACCTCGTCAACCTCCAGCGCATCCGTGAGGTCGTCCCGTTCACCAAGGACAGCTTCTTGCTCATTCTCGATGACGCCGAGCGCACCCAGGTGCCGCTGAGCAAGCAAGCGGCGAAGGATTTGCAGGAGTTGTTGGGGTATTAGCCTGGGGGCAGGCGGCTAGCGCGTTTGCTCATACCGAAGGAATGTGCTAGACTTATGCGGTGACATTAGAGAGATTGCATTGATGTATGGCAGGAGAGGACAGAGGATGTACAACGTACCCCATTGTCAATACAGTGACAGCGTCATTTGTTAAGTGAGATCGATCCGTCATCTTCCTCCCTCGA